>CANSGE010000026.1 GCA_947646295.1 uncultured Bacteroidales bacterium | reverse complement strand
AAAAACAGCTTCTCTGTGATGGACGGTCAGACCGTCGAGGAATACAGCTACTATGGCCTCGGTGGCAGCGGCTCCAATATCCTCAACCCCGTGGAACGCAACTGGTACCTCTCCCAGGTGACCGACAATTTCAGCCGTCCCTCCGACAGCGTATCGCGCAACCGCCGCTTCTCATGGCTCGGCCGCGTACATTACAGCTACGACGACCGTTACCTCGCTACTGTCAACTTCCGTGCTGACGGTTCGAGCAAATTCCCCGAAAACTCATGGGGCTTCTTCCCCTCCTTCGCTCTTGCATGGCGTCTCAACCAGGAAAGCTTCCTGCGCGATGTCGATTGGCTCACCAACCTCAAGCTCCGTCTCGGCTGGGGTAAGGTCGGCAACGACAATATCGTCAACAATGCCTTCCTTCTCCAGATGTTCAATACCGGCCCCACTTTCGTCGATTACGTATTCGGTGCCGACCAGCAGCTCGCCAACGGTGCTACCGTGCTGACATGGATCAACAACGGTGGCCACTGGGAAAATACCGAACAATGGAGTGTCGGTGTCGACTTCGGCATGTGGCAGAATAAACTTACCGGTAGCATCGACGGCTTCATCCGCAATACCAACGATATGCTCATGAGCGTCACAGCTCCCGCGCAGGTAGGCAACCGCTACTCAGCCACCGCCAACGTAGGTAAGGTGCGCAACCGCGGTATCGAAATCTCACTCGAACACCGCAACCAGATCGGCCGCGACTTCCACTACAGCGTGAGCGGCAACGTCTCATTCATCGACAACAAACTCACCGCGCTCAATGGCGGCTCGCCCATCTACACCAATTACAACAACGTACAGGTCGTAGACGAAGGCTATCCTCTCTACTACTTCTGGGGTTACAACTACCTCGGTGTATATCAGAGCGACGAAGAAGTGCTCGAACATCTCAAGGGCTATACAGCCGAGACCACACCCTTCCACGCCGGCGACGCCAAATATGCCGACAACAACGGCGACGGCATCATCAACGATCAGGACCGTGTGGACCTCGGATCATCCATCCCCTGGCTCAACTACGGTATCAACCTCGGCGCATGGTGGCGCGACTTTGACCTCCAGCTCTTCTTCCAGGGCGTAGGCGGCAACAAAATCTACAACCAGATGCGTCATCGCCTCGAAAGCAACGGCTCCACATCTGTGCTCTCGCCCATCATGGCAGATGCCTGGACTACAGAAAACACTTCAGGCTCGATCCCCAACCCGAAAAATACCGTCAACTATTACGTGAGCGACCGCTTCCTCGAAGACGGATCTTACTTCCGCCTCAAGAACCTCCAGCTCGGCTACACCATCCCGCGCTCCATCACCATGAAGGCCGGATTTGAAAAATGCCGATTCTACGTTCAGGGTGGCAACCTCTTCACCATTACAAAATACAAAGGCTTCGACCCCGAAGTCAGCTCAGGTGTCGACTTCGGCAACTATCCCCAGTCGCGTACCTTCATCTTTGGTGTCAATATCACGTATTAATCCTCATAACCTCAAATCTTCATGTACAATAAATATATCTCACTCCTTCTTTGCGCCTGCGCCCTCACCCTGGGCTCGTGCAACGATTGGCTCAAAGAGGAAAACCCCGGAAGTCAGAATTTTGACGACTTCTTTCTTTCCGGCACTGTTGCCATCCAGACCGTCAACGCGGCCTATACACCTCTCGCCTGGGAGTACAACAACTCTTACTTCTCCGAGTGGTATTTCGGCGACATAGCCTCCGACGATGCCCTCAAAGGCGGACAGGATCTCGCCGACGGTGCCGATGCTTATGATATCGACAACTTCAAGGTCAACGCCAACAATACAATCTGTCTCGACTATTACCGTGCCAAATATCAGGGTATCGCACGATGCAACCTCGCCCTGCAGCAGGTTGCCAAGATGGATCCCGACGACGAGATGAGCCAGTCGCGCAAGGATTGTCTGCTCGGCGAAGCCTACTACATGCGTGCATTCTACTACTTCCAGCTTGTGCGCATATTCGGCGGCGTGCCTCTGGTGGATTTCGTCATCGACTCGAGCGACCGCTGGCAGCAGCCTCGCGCTACAGCCGAAGAGGTATATCAGCACATCATTGATGACCTCCTGCATGCCGAAGAGCTCCTCTGGAACAAATCGCAATACTCCGCCGAAGACCTCGGCCGTGCCACCAAGGGTGCCGCTCAGGCAATGCTCTGCAAGGTATATCTCTATCAGAAAGACTATGCCAACGCTTACACATGGGGCAAGAAGTTCGTCGACGAGCAATACAATACAGAATACCGCCTTTGCAATAATTACGCCGAAAACTTCACCCTCGCAGGCGAAAACGGCCCCGAAAGCGTATTCGAAATCCAGTACATGGCCGACCCGACAAGTGACTTCGGCGAAGGTTTCGGTTTCACCCGCGGCACATTCACCACAGTGCTCACACGTCCGCGCTGGAGCAAGCTCCCTATCGGTCAGGTAGGCTGGGGCTGGAACCATCCCACCCAGAACCTCTTCGACGAGTTTGAAGCAGGCGATGCACGCCGCGAATACACCATCGGCCAGCCCGATGCCGAATCCGCTCAGGAAATCGAAGTCGACTACCTCGGCTCTGTATACCACAACCGCAAGACATCCTATCAGGAAATCGACGGATCATTCCCGAGCATCGACCACCACTCACGCTCGCCTCTCAATTACAAACTCATCCGTACCTCCGACGTGCTTCTGCTCTATGCCGAGGCAGCTCTCGAGAGTGGCAAGGATATCGACGCCGCAAAGTGGGCGCTTGAGGAAGTCCGCAGCCGTGCGCGCGCCAATTCCACAGCCGGCGCTCTCCCTGCCTTCCCCGGCTATCGCGGCTACTCCGACAATCCTGCTGACCTCCGCGACGCCATCCGCCACGAACGCCGTGTCGAACTCGGCATGGAAGGCCACCGTTGGTTTGACCTTGTGCGTTGGGGTATCGCCTACGACGTGATGGATCGCGACAACGGTACTTACGGCCGCAACGAGTCAGATGAAGCCCGCGCCGAAATGGCCAACTTCATCAAAGGCAAGTCAGAACTCTTCCCCATCCCCGCTGAGGAAATCAACCTCAACCCGATGGAGCAGAACCCCGGTTATTGATCAAATCCTAAATATCCTAAATACCATTTCCCCCTCTTGACGGCGTCCGCGCCGCGACCTGCGCGGACGCCTTTTTTTAGAACCAAAATTTAACCTTAATATTAACCAAAAACCAAAATCTTAAGATTTATGAAAAAATTTACTCTTCTTGCTGCTATGGCAGTCATGGCCTTCGGTGCCAATGCTCAAAACGTCGATCCTGTGCTCTCAACAGTCCTCAACGAAGGCAAAGTAGCTTCCGTACAGACCATCATCCTTGACCAGGCATCTGTAGCCGCTCTCACCCTTCAGGGCGCTGACATCCAGGACTTCGGCCCCAACGACGTCGACCGTTTCCTCTATGTATGGGAAGGCACATTCGTTGCCGGTGAATCCAACATCCCCGGTGTAGGCTTCCATACTGACGGCTACACATCTCTGATCGTGGCTGACAAGGGTTGGTCAGGCGCCGGCTTCCACATCAACAAGGGCGTACAGGGCAATTCAACAATGTCTTGGAACGAAAACACCCGCATCCACGTTGCATACGCATCTCCCACCACTGCCTGTCCTTCAGCTTACATCCTCATCAACGACCAGGATGGTGTCAACACACCCGCTACAATGTCGCTCGGCGCTTCTTTCGATGGCGCTCCCGTGATCGGTGCAGCTCCCAACGACGACTGGCAGGGCATCGACCTCTCTTTTGCTGACGTGAAGAAACTTTGCCCCACATTCGACTGGCGCAACACCCAGGACTGGACCGGTAACATCTTCGTATTCGGTGCAGGTGGCGTACAGGGCGTTTCTATCGCATTCGACGCTGTATATTTCTACAACCTCGCTTCTAACGGCATCGCTGCTATCGAAGGCGACAACGCTGCTTGGGTAGTGACCGAAAACACCGTCAACCTCAACGGCGCAAACGGCATCGAACTCTATGACCTCTCCGGCAAGCTCGTGAAATCAACAGCCGGCTCAACTCTCGGCATCAACAACCTCGGCGCCGGTCTCTACATCGCCAAGGGTGCCAACACCGCTTGCAAGGTGCTCGTAAAATAATAGCGCGCTCCTATCAAGAGATTGACTGCAATCCGAATCTACCAGTTTCTAAGATAAAATCCGCAAGGTTTGCACCATAATCCCTCTTGACGGCCCGTGTGGCACCTCCCACGCGGGCCGTTTTTTCAAAATTCAGTCTTTACTACAATAATAACCATGAGAATTCAGTCTTTACTCTTAGCATCTACATTATTTATCTCAGCCTCAGCCGCCGAGCCGCAGAATGGCACCGGCGAGACCGACGGCTACCGCCTCGTATGGCAGGACCTTTTCGATAAGGGCACCCTCGACCCCATGCGTTGGGAAATCGAAGTGAATGGCGACGGCGGCGGCAACAACGAACTCCAATACTACACCGACCGCGAGGAAAACGTACGCGTAGGCGACGACGGTCAGGGCAACGGATGCCTCATCCTCACCGCCCGCCGCGAGTCTTACAAAGGCAAGTCATTCACCTCCGGCCGCATTATCTCCAAAAATCTCACCGTGTTCACCCACGGCAAACTCGAGGCAGCCATCCGCTTGCCCAAGACCGCCAACGGCCTCTGGCCTGCATTCTGGGCGATGGGCAATGACATTGATCAGGTAGGCTGGCCCCGATGCGGTGAAATCGACATCGTGGAGATGGGACATCAGGACGCATTCGGCAAAGGTACGCAGGAACGCTACTTCAACGGAGCATGCCACTGGGGCAGCGGTTGGCCCAACCCATCCTACGCACGCCATTCCACGTGGCCTTACTCGCTCCAGGACGGCGAATTCCATATCTTCACACTTATCTGGGACGCAAATACCATCGAAATGTACGTCGACCGCGACAAATATCCCGAAAGCGGCCCTTACTACAAGATGGATATCCCCGACAACAAGCCTTCCGACGAGTCTTATCCCGGCAATTATTTCCACAAAGATAATTTCATCCTCTTCAACCTTGCAGTAGGCGGCAACTTCCCCGGCATCTACAATGCTTCCGGCGTCACTGCCCTCAACGACGACAATGGCGACGAAGCCTCGATGTACGTCAATTACGTAAAGATTTACCAGAAAGGCGATGCGTCGGAAAGCTTCTGGTCGGCCATCCCCGGCGATAAGGAAGCCGGCATCGACGATGTGACTGACGAGGCCGCCGCTCCGGCAATCCGCGTCGAGGGCCGCACCGCCACATGTGAGGGCGCCGAGATCAGCGCTTATTCAGCCGACGGAGCCCTCGTGGGCGTAGGGCGTCACTCGCTTGACCTCTCATCGCTCGCCGCCGGGCTCTACCTGCTCACAGCCCCCGGCATACCCGCTGTCAAGATTGTATTAAACTGAAAAGCTACTCATAACCCACATGAAATTCAAGTTACTCACAGCAGCTTTCGCCGCGCTTGCTATCACAGGCTCTGTCCGCGCGGCCGAGTCGCCTGAGGTCGAGGCGCGCATCGACGAGCTCATCTCCCAAATGACCCTCGCCGAGAAAGTCGGCCAGCTCAACCAACTCTCCGGCTACGGCTACAACCCCGACATGGTAGGGCAGATCCGCGCCGGGATGGTAGGCTCCCTGCTCAATGAAGTCGACCCCGAGGTAGTCAATGCACTCCAGCGCGAGGCTGTCGAGAATACCCGCCTGCACATTCCGCTCATCTTTGCCCGCGACGTCATCCACGGCTTCAAGACGATGTTCCCCATCCCTATCGGGCAGAGTGCCACATGGGATCCCGCCATAGTGGAGCAAGGCGCGCGCATAGCCGCCGATGAAGCCTCGTCGGCCGGTATTCGCTGGACATTCTCCCCCATGGTCGATATCGCCCGCGATGCCCGCTGGGGCCGTCTCGCCGAGGGCTATGGCGAGGACCCCTGCCTCACAGCTGCCATGGGCGCTGCCGCGGTGCGCGGATATCAGGGCGACGACCTCTCCCGACCCAATACCATGGCTGCATGCGTCAAGCACTTCGCCGGATACGGCGCTTCGGAGGGCGGACGCGACTATAATACCACATGGATTCCCGAGCCTCTGCTGCGCGACGTTTACCTCCCGCCATTCAAGGCGAGCGCAGATGCCGGAGCTGCCTCGTTCATGTGCTCGTTCAATGATATCAACGGCGTGCCCTCATCGGGCAATACAGAGTTGCTCCGCGGTATCCTCCGCGGCGAGTGGGGCTGGGACGGCCTCATGGTGAGCGACTGGAACTCGATCGGCGAGATGGTAAACCACGGTTTCGCTGCCGACAAACGCGCAGCCGCCGCCCTCGGTGCTTCCGCCGGAGTCGACATGGACATGGAAGCACACTGCTATGCGGCACATTTGGCTGATTTGGTCGAGAAGGGCGAAGTATCCGTCGCTACCATCGACGAATTGGTGCGCAACGTGCTCCGCATGAAATTCCGCCTCGGACTTTTCGACAATCCTTACGTCGATGCAGCTTCGATGCGCCGCTTCTACGCAGCGGAGAGCCTTGAGGCAGCCCGTCGTGCCGCCGAGGAAAGCGCCGTGCTGCTCGTCAACAACGGCATCCTTCCGCTCGCCACCACCGGCAAAATCTTCGTCACCGGTCCTATGGCCGATGCCGCCCATGACCAGTCCGGCACATGGAGCTTCGATATGGAGAAATCACACACCGTCACCCCGCTCGCAGCCCTGCGCGATATGTACGGTGCCGACAATATCATATATCTGCCCGGTCTCGCCTATAGCCGTGACCGCGACACATCGAAATTCGACGAAGCCGTCGCTGCCGCCCGCGGTGCCGATGTTATCCTGTATTTCGCAGGCGAGGAAGCCGTGCTCAGCGGCGAGGCTCACTGCCGTGCCGATATCTCGCTCCCCGGCGCACAGACAGCCTATCTCCGCGCGCTCAAGGCCGCCGGCAAGCCCATCGTCACCACAGTCATAGCAGGCCGCCCGCTCACCCTCCCCGAAGAGTCGGGGCTTAGCGATGCTTTGCTTTTCTCATTCCATCCCGGCACCATGGGAGGCCCCGCGCTGGCCAATGTCATCTCCGGTCGTGTGGCTCCCGGCGGCAAGCTGCCCATGTCGTTCCCGCGCATGGTCGGGCAGGTGCCCATGTATTATTCTGTCAAGAATACGGGCCGCCCCACCTACAGCATGACACTCATCGATGACATCCCCCTCGAAGCCGGCCAGACATCCACCGGATGCACCACATACTGGCTCGATGCCGGACTGGCTCCCCTCTATCCTTTCGGATACGGGCTCAGCTACACCACTTTCGAATATTCCGAACCTGCGCTCGCTTCATCAGAGATTGCTGCCGACGGTACACTCACCGTAAGCTGCACCGTCACTAATACCGGCGACCGTGCCGGCTCCGACGTGGCACAGCTCTATGTGCGCGACCTCGTGGCATCGCTCGCCCGCCCCGTCAAGGAGCTTAAGGGCTTTGAGAAAGTGACACTCGCCCCCGGCGAATCCCGTCGCCTTACATTCAATATTCCGGCTTCCGACCTCGGTTTCCACAACCTCAAGGGAGAGAAGGTCATCGAACCCGGCGAATTCCATCTTTGGGTCGACAACTCGTCGGATTGCAAGAAACAACCAGTAAAATTCAGCATAATATAAACCATGAAAGCAAAATATCTCACACTTATCGCGGCCATGGCCGCAATGACTGCTCCCGCAGTCTCCGCCTCAAGCCCCAAGCGAGGCGTCAGCGAAGACAATTTCATGCTTGTCAATCAGATCAAGCCTCTCGAGCCGGGCGTCTGCTGGTACTACAGCTGGGGCAACATTCCCTCTGCCGGCGTCAACTACGAAGTACGAAATTACGACGGCCCCATGGAATTTGTGCCGATGTGCTGGAATGGCAGCTTCAACTCCGACAATATCCGCAACTACGTCAAGGACCATCCCAATGTGAAATATCTTCTCGGATTCAATGAGCCCAACTTCACCAACCAGGCCAACATGACACCCGAGGCAGCCGCAGCAAAATGGCCCGAGGTGCAGGCTCTCGCCAAGGAATTGGGCCTCAAGCTCGTGGCACCCGCGATGAACTACTCGCCCAATCCCGTATACAGCGACCCCACCAAGTGGTTCGACGAATTTGTCGCTCTCGTGGGCAAGGATGCATTCGATTACACAGCCGTGCACTCCTACGGCGGCAACGGTGTGATGATGGATCTCGCCACTAAATTCCACGACCGCTATGGTAAGGACGTATGGGTGACCGAGTTCTGCTACTGGCCCGGTGAAAGCCAGGATGTATACGTATCTCCCGAACAGCAGATATCCACGATGGTCGAAGGTCTCCAGTGGCTTGAGAAGACGGAGTGGATACACCGCTACGCATGGTTCAAGGCCACCGGCAACCACGACAGCTCCAAAGGCCCCAACTGCGCCCTCATCAAGACAATCTCCGGCTATGGCGAGCGCGAGCTTTCAGATCAGGGATATGTATACACCTACATGACCGACTTCAATCCCGAAGTATGGAATGCCACTGAGACCGACGTCAATGCCGTCGACTACATCACCTCAAGCAACATCCTCCTCGCTCCCAAGGCCGATCCCAAGCAGGCAATGCCTATCGAGATCAGCCGCTTCAGCGCCGGCGCATATGTCGACTATCAGTTCGATGTGCCCGAGGACGGCGACTACAATCTCCGTCTCACCGTCACCGGTCAAGGCGAGCCCGTGCGCTACGACCCCTCGCTGAAAGTGCAGCTCGTCGAAGGCGATGCCGTCTCCGACCTCTGCCAGACAGTCACCTTCACCCTCCCGGGCAACTATGAGACCTACACCACACAGGACCTGGCCATCAGCCTCAAGGCCGGCCACAATACCCTGCGCCTCATCGATGCCAACCCCTATCGCCCCAGCGGCATACATATCTCCACAGTGCGCCTCGTATCCACAACCGGCATAGCTGATGTGATCGCCGATGGCGCAGCCCCCGCTACACTCACTGGCGTATACACTCTCGACGGCCGTCAGGTGCGCTCCGAGCTCGACCTCAACGGTCTTCCCGCAGGCTTCTACATTGCCGGCGGACAGAAAGTGCTCGTACGCTGAGCCCTTTCCGATTTGGATGTTATTTTATGATATAAATGTTTTATAAATAGTGAGATGTTATCAAAATTCAAGTTATCTTTAATGATGCTTGTGCTGGCACTTGATGTGTCGGCACAGGCTCCGGTTCAAGTCGGTGGAGGCTCCTATGCCTCCACCCCTCCCGGATACAAATCCAAGACAGATCAGCACGACGGCTTCCGCAGCCACGAGACCGAGGGGCGATACCTCTATGCCGATATCCCCGACGGCACACCCATCCCGTCCAACGACTGGTGGACCGACCTGATGATCAATCAATTCTCGGGCGCGCTCTGGAGCTATCCACAGATGCTCTATACCTCAGCCGATGGCGTGCGCGTCAATTATCCTACCTACTGGCAGGCCAACGGCGAGGAAGTCAAGGCCGCCACATGGCTTACCGTGGGTGCCGACGGCTGGCTGGCAGCCGAGGCCCGTGCTACCGGATGGCACGATTGGGACGTCGAGATGCGTCTCCCCGCCGCTTCCGGAAAGGGTGATATCGACGTCACGATGGCTCATGGCATGCCTTTCACATGGTTTGAATTCACCGACCTCTCCATTCCTCAGATCACATTTTCCGCCACACCCGACATATCCGGCCTCGGCACCAATGCGCTATGCGTGCGCATCAGCGCCAATGACGACGCCGGTCATGCCCTCACCGACGCCTACGCCATCTATCTGCCCGATGGCGCATCATCGACATTGGCCGATGGCATCCTGTCCATCGACCTTTCGTCGGCCAAAGGGTCGTTTATCGTAGTGGCCGTGCTTCCGTCAGCTGATTCGCTCGGCGAATTTGCTGCCTACGCATATTCAAAGCCCGTCGATACCACGCTCTCATGGTCGTATGATGAGCCCTCAGCGCTCTTGCGCACAAATTGGGCCGTTTCTACCGTCGACCTGCGCACGGGAGCAGCAGGGGGCGACGTCCTTCAGGGCTTCCTCCCCCATGCCTACAAGCATTGGGTCAGCTCCGACTTCGCCTTCAAGCCCTACACCTATCTCTGCCCGCGTGGCACCATGAAGATGACCGCAGGCTCCTCTTTCAGCTACGCCTACCGCTTCACCGGCATGCTACCCTATTACGCAGCCCCTGCTGAAGATAAGGCTTTGGCCAATCCTTACCGGCCCGAGGTGATGCAGAAACTCATCGACGACTATGCCGCCGCCGGAACATTCGGCGCTGATACCTATTGGGGCGGCAAAGGCCTCGTGCAGATGGCGCTCAACATGACATTCGCCAAAGAGACCGGCAACGAAGCGGCCTACCTCACCTCCCGCACCAAGCTCCGCGAGGTGTTTGAGGATTGGCTCACTTACAAGCCCGGCGAATCACAGCGATTTTTCGCCTACTTCCCCCGCTGGGGCTCTCTCGTAGGCTATGATTGCAGCTACGATTCCGACGCTTTCAACGACCATCACTTCCACTACGGCTATTTCGTATACGCCGGTGCGCTCCTTTGCCTCGAAGATGCCGAATTTGCCGAAAAATATGGCGAATTGCTCACAATGATTGCAAAGGATTACGCCAATTACGACCACAACGACGCCCGTTTCCCCTTCCTGCGCACTATGGACCCCTGGGCCGGACATTCCTATGCCGGCGGTTTCGGCGACCACCTCAACGACAACGGCAACGGACAGGAATCCACATCCGAGGCCATGCAGTCATGGGGCGCGCTCTATATGCTCGGTGTCGCTCTCGGCGACAAGGAGCTGCGCGACGCCGGTATTTTCGGCTGGATCACCGAAAGCCGTGCCACCCTCGAATACTGGTTTGACGTCGATCATATCCATCCCGGACGCGAGCACAATTATGATTACACAAAGTATACCCGTCCGTACAACTCCAACCTCACTTCCAAGGGCATAGGATGGTGGACATGGTTCTCAGGCGACAACCTCTGGATGCACTCTATCCAGTGGATGCCCGTTTCTCCCATACTCGGATATCTTTCCGAGGACCTCGAATTTGCCGCCTGGGATTACGAGAAGATGATGTCGGCTACAGCCAACCGCTGGTTTGAGAAAGGCATGGACGGCCAGAATGAAGTCGATTATCTCGCCAATCAGTCCGTGGGCAATGTCGTGCTCTGCTATCTCGAACGCTCCAACCCCTCCCTTGCAGCAGAGATTTTCGACAAATGTATCGAAGGCAATTTCGGCATGTACACGGGCATCGACACCGGTCATATTTCCTACTTCGTGATCCACTCCCATCGCACCTATGGTGAAATCGACCGCGAGGTTTCCGCATCAGTTCCCACAGCCAATTGCTACCTCAAGCCGGATGGCACCCGCTCATACGTAGTATACAATCCGGGTGCCGACGACCTCACCGTGACATTCAGCCGCGCAGGCGTGGCCGAGCGCACGGTCACCGCAGCCCCGGGCCGTCTCACGGTATTCACTGCCGAGCCTATGGCTCACACAGTCGACGTGACAGCCCCCGAGGGCACTGTGCTGCCCGTAGGCACAGCCTCTCAGCTCTCGGCACGCGTGCTCGACCAATACGGCGTCCTCTTCCCCGGCCAGACCGTCAGCTGGACAGTCACCCCCGCATCAGCCGCCACAATTGACGCCTCAGGACGTCTCACGGTAGCCAATGTGGCAAAAGGCACCCGCTACACCGTCACAGCTGCATCCGGAGCGCTCAGCACCGAGATAGCCTTCGAGGTCAACGACCGTCCGGTCCCCGATGCCCTCGTCATCGCACCCGCACCCGAGTATCTCGAAGCCGGAGCGACAGTCAATTTCGCCCTCACCGCCACCGACCAGTATGGCAATCAGCTCGACAAGCCCGTCGAATGGCTCATCGAGGGTATCAACAACACCCATCGCTCCACCTCCCCCGCCTTCACTCCGGCTCTGCCCGGTCAGTATCGTGTGACAGCTACCATCGACGGCCGCTCCACATCGCACTCATTCGTAGTCACTCCGGCACTTCCCAATATCGCTCCGGGCAAAGCCGTGGCCGAATCTTCGCATGAAAATGTAGGTTGTCTGCCCGGCAATGTCAACGATGGCGACCACTCCACACGCTGGGGCAGCGAGCACTCTGATGACCAGTGGATACAGCTTGACCTCCTCGAGCCCACCTACATATCACGCACGCTCATCGACTGGGAAGCCGCCTACGCTTCATCTTACAAGATACAGTTCTCGGCCGACTCCCGCACATGGACCGATGTCAAGACCGTGACCGGCATCACCGGCGCCGGCGACGACGTGCAGCTCATAGCCGACATCTGCCCCCGCTACATCCGCATGCAGGGACTCACCCGCGGCTCGGCCTACGGCTATTCCATCCACGAATGGGAGGTATATGGCTTCCCCCTCTCGGCCGATCGCGACGAAGTGCTCGGATTCGACATCACAGCACCCGAATACATGGACGAAGAAGCAACTGCCGTACTGACAGCCACTGCCTACACCCTCGGCGGCGACGCACGTCCCGTGAGCGTAAGCTGGAGCTGCTCGCACGACGCTACTTTCGATGGCGCGCGTTTCACTCCTCACGTGTCAGGCAATCTCACCGTCACCGCCACTGCTGACCTCCGTCAGTCGCTCAGCTCATCGCGTCAGGTGTTTGTCAACGAAATCACAAAACTCCGTTCCATCGCTATCTCCACCCCCGCCACTACTACCCTCCATGGCGATCCTCTCACGATCACCGTGCGCGGACTCGACCAGTACGGCGGTATATACCCCCTTGACCGCTCCGATATCGATTGGACAGTCACCGATGCCGAGGGTCAGCCCGTCGATGTAGCCACGGTGATCCGCGACGGAGCATTCGACCCCGACGCAGCCGGCACATACACCATTTCGGCAGGTCCGCTGAGCAATTCGCTCACCCTCACGGCTCAGCCCGTCACCGAGGCCAATCTCGCTCTCGGACGCCCCGCCCGCAGCTCATCATCGCGCGACGGCAATATCGCCTCGAAGATCAACGATGGCTCGCTCGACACCCGCTGGGAAAGCGAATGGCAGGTCGATCCGCAGTGGGTCACTATTGACCTCCAGTCGCCCTATCACATCAATCGCATGCAGATCGTCTGGGAAGGTGCCTACGCGCGTACATATAATATCGAGGCATCTCTCGACGGCCGGACATGGACCTCAATCTATGATGGCGACCGTGCTACTGCGCCCGCCGGACAGCTTACCGACGAATTTACCTTCGCCGAAATCCCGGCACGCTACGTGCGACTCAATTGCACCGCCCGACAGCTCGAAGCCTATGGCTACAGCGCACACGAATGGCGCGTATACGGCACCCGCCGATATGCCGACATCACTGGGCTACCCGAGATTGACGTCACCACTGAGGTATCAGGCTGCGTATACACAATCGACGGCCGACTCGTCGCTACCGACGGCGATCTCTCACGCCTCGCTCCCGGTGTATATATCATCAACGACCGTAAATTTTACATCAAATAACCATTAACCCTAAATTCTAACCAAAACATTATGAAGAAGGTTATCTTATTGTCTGCGCTCTCATTAGCAGCGCTTTCAGCCGGAGCTACCAAGTATGTGGTCTCCTCAGGCAATCCTCTCGGTGCCGATGATGTGCTCATCCCTACCAGCTATTATATCTGGGAAGGCACTTACGGCTCGGAGGACATCGACGATGCCACAGCACCCGGCGGCAAAGCCGTCAAGTTCTCCATTTACAACGACGGTTGGAGCGGTGGCGGCTGGTGTGCCAACATCGCCGGCTTCGACATGGGCGTGTTCAACAACACGGCGGTCGACCTCGTATTCTCTGTAAAGACCACTTACACCGGAGATATCAAGCTCCAGTACAATATCGACGGTAAGATCGGTGGCAACGAGCCCGTGATACCCGGTATCGAGCGCGACGGCCAGTGGCACCAGATCCGCCTGCGCATGAACGACTTCACACCCGCATGGATCGCTTCCATCGCTACAGGTGACCAGCCCTACGTATTCGCCCCCGTCACAGGTGGCGGCGCAGCCGGAGCAGAAATCTCCTATGCCGACATCTATTACGAAGTGACAGGCGAGAGCGCAGCTCCCCGTGCGGGCGGTACATGGTACGGCACCGCCGAGAAGGACGGCTTCGAGCTCGACTACGCACTCACAGCTAACGAAGACGGCACACTCGCCGTAGAAGCCAATGTAGCCGCTCCCGAAGGCCTCACTCCCGGCTATCAGGTGAACATCAACGGAAAATATATCTCGATGACCGACGAAGACGGTACTCTCAAAGCCGTTTCCGAGGAAACTTTCGAAATAGGAGCCAAAGTCCCCGTTTTCTTCTACTTCGCATACACAGGCGGCGCTTCCCGCTTCGATGTAGCCGACTACGTATTCGGCAGCTTCAACGAAAAGCCCGTCAAGGCTATCGCTCCCGTGGTGAAGGCTTCGGCTGAAAATGTCACCACAACATCAGCCGACATCGCCTACACAGTCACTCTCCCCGAAGAACTCACCGGCGCAGCCGTCGAACTCTTCATCAACGGCGAACCCATGCTCGGCCAGAGCCCCTATGCCCTCACAGGCCTTCTTCCCCAGACGGCATATAGCTATACAATCGTAGCCAAGGCCACTCTCGCAGGCGAAACCTACGAAAGCAAGCCCGTCACGGTATCTTTCAATACCCTCCGCGATGCTTCCAAAGCTTACGTTTGGCATACAATCATCGATGCTTTTGTCAAGAACGCATACCTCGTAGGTGAAGACCCCGGAATGCGCCGCGACATACCCATCTCCATCGAAGTCGCCATCACCTACAACCTCGACGGCACAATCTCATTCGAAGCCACACCTCACAATGGTGACATCGTAGGTATCGTGCCCCTCATCACAGCTTGCCAGGATGCAGGCCAGGTCGACGACCACAAAGATATGACCGTTGCCGATGGAAAGTGGACATACACCACCATCAAAAATGACTATGTGGAAGAAAAAGGCTTCGGCTGGCTCAACTTCCAGCTCAACTACGACGGTGGCAGCACAGTCATCACAATTCCCGGCTATAAAGTGGGCGACGAAAACGACGGCGCAGCCTATGGCGCTCCCGCTAATATCGCTTTCACACTCTCGCAATCCACATTCTCCGTAGGCCAGACTGCAGCTATCGCCGCAATCGTAACTGACGCAGCCGGTCACTTCCTCTTCGATGAAGAAGTCGTTTACGCACTCGACAATGACAACTTCTATCTCTCCGGCCCCAGCGTGACAGCTGCCAAGCAGGGCAAAACAACTCTCTCAATCACTGCCGGCGAAATCACTGTATCGGCTGAGGTAAGCTGTATCACCACTGCCGATGCCGAGCGCCTCATAGGCACAGCCCAGACTGACATCGAAGGCCACAACTGCGACCTCGTATTCGACGGCAACGAAGGCACCCAGATCGAATGGGCCGCTAACGAAACCGAAGAACACTTCATCAAGATCGACCTCGGCGAAATGAAGCACATCCAGGCCATCACTCTCGTATGGGAAGGCGCTTCAGCCAAGGAATACACCGTGGCACTCGAAGGCGAGACACAGGCCGCTTTCGCAGCTCCCGCCCTCGAAGCCAAGCCCGGCCACGTATTCACTGTCACCAATGGTGATGGCGGTGCTGGCAAGGTAATCCGTGAAAACCTCTACCTCGAAGACTTCCAGCCCATCGCTGCACGTTACGTGACTATCAATACCACCAAGGCATACGAACCCGCATGGGGTATCAAGCTCAAGGAAGTGAATATCCAGGGCGTGAAGGCCGGTACATCAGGTATCGAGGATATCGCTGCCGAAGCCGATGCACCCGTTGAATACTTCAACCTCCAGGGCGTACGCGTAGCCAATCCCGAAGCCGGCGCCATCTATATCATGCGCCAGGGCTCAAAAGTGACAAAAGTCATCAAATAAACGATCCCCCCCTTTCTACAAACGAGCGCCCTGCGAAGTATCCGCGGGGCGCTCGTTTGTAATTTTGAATTTTGAAAGTTGAATTTTGTATTGATGTATCGTCCCGCCTGC
>CANSGE010000025.1 GCA_947646295.1 uncultured Bacteroidales bacterium | reverse complement strand
GCCGAACATGCGGTCGAGCTCCTGCCGTGACCTCACATCGAAATCCATGCGGTTGATATCGATGAGACAGAAATCTACAGCGCCGTCGGGGCGACGGTATCTCAGGACATTACCCGGCGAGAAATCACGCATCACGATAGCATTTTTCTGCAACATATATATGATACGAGCCAGCCCCTGCGCCTGAGAGGGATAATCCGGCTCTTGGTCGATGTAGCGGCAGTCGCGGTAGCCTTGGGCATGTATGCTCAGGAAGTAGCTTCGGTAAAGCAGCCCGGCGCGGCGCTCCTCGATGACGGCGATGGGGGCGGCGGTGGGTATTCCGGCGGCAAGAAGCTTCATGGCGTTGTCATACGATCTGCGCGCTTTTGAGCCGCGGACGAGTCCGTAGGCTATCTTATTGATGAATATAGGTATTTTATAAGCCTTTACATTGACAGTTAAGCCCTGGGCAGGCAACGTGAACACTGTATTGCGGCCGCGGTATATCACCTCAGCTTGGGGGTGGTCACTGCCGGTGGCAGCCACTTCTTCGACTAATGGCCGCAGATGCTCGTATGCGGGTGCGATGGTGATCTTAACAGCCATTGTATATCTGCATAATTTTATTGTAGAAATTCTGATAAGAAAAGCGTGTCCCGAATGCTTTACGGGCTTCGCGACCCATTTCTGCTCGGAGTTGTGCGTCGGTGATGATACGGCGCAGAGCATCGGCGAGTGCCTGAGGGTCGGCCGGAGGCACAAGCAGCCCCTGGCAGCCGTCGGTGAGGATTTCGGGTTGCGCGCCATTGTTGGTGGTCACCACAGGAAGCCCTTGCGAGAAGGCTTCGAGGATGGTGAGTCCGAAGGGCTCGCGCCAGGTCGAGGGGAAAACTCCCACATCGGAGGCGGCCATGCGTTCGATGGCTGATGGCACGTGGCCGGCCCAATGTATTTTCGGCTCAAGACCAGCTCCACGGCTCAGGCGAACGAGCGGCATGACGTCGCGGCTGTTTCCGGTGCCGCATATTTCGAGCTGCCAGGGCAGCTCCTTGATTTTTTCCAAAGCCCGGAGTAGGGTATCGAGGCCTTTCTCGGGCACGATGCGTCCGGCAAAAATGAGTCTTACTGACTCAGATTGCGGTTTTTCGGCTGATATTTTATCAAGAGTGGCGATGGAGTTGTGCACCACATGCAGGCGCGCGCGGTCGACGTCCGGTGCCGATGACAGAAATTCGTCAAGGGCGATTTTCGATACAAAAATGATGGCATCGAGGCCCTGCAGCGTGCGCAGGTGAGAGCGATCGGTCTTGGCAGGGAGCACAAGATGGCGCGTGGCTACTATTTTTACGCGGGAAGCATCGTCGCCCAGCAATCGGCGGGAGCTTAAAGCCGTGTAGGCATCCTTGAAATTATGCACATGCACCACAACCTTGCCCTCAAGGCTGCGGATGTATTTGGCCAGACGCATGGGGGTGATGATGTCGAGAACGCCTCCGAGCCGCAGGTGCCCGGCCAGAAGATTGTCGGCGGCAAAAACATCAGCCACGGCAGGCTCACGGCGGCAAAAAACGGCTATATTATTATTATCGGCGCGTTGCGCGCGCGCGAGGTCGAGCACATAGCGTTCGCCGCCGCCCCAGACGCGGTTTGATACGAGGTGGATGATATTCATTCGGAGTCGGATTCGAGTATTAAGTGGCGTGCCATGCGGTAGGCTTCGTATGTGGTCTTGTAGCGGCGTGAGGCTATAGCGCGGCCATAAGCACCGTCGAGCCATGCCATCTCCAGGGTATGACATCTGATATACTGCATGGCTGCCCTCAAGCGGGGTGCCAGGGGGCTGATGGAGGCATGCCGCCCGGCTATCATATGAGCCTGCAGGGACGCTATGCGGTTTTCTTTTTTATGAAATTCGTCGAGCGAATTGCAGCGGTAATGATGTATCGAGCCATCGAGCTGCACCGGCATGAGAGCCTCGGGCCATGTGACGGCGTCGGCTACATTGTTGAGATTCCATTGCGCGTAGCGCTTGTTGAAGAGGCGCACGCGCCATGCAGGTTTCAGGCCGGAGTGGCGCATGGGGCGTCCGCAGAAGTAATTGAGCACCCGCACGGCATAGACGCGGTGGCCGAAGCCGTTCTCCTTGAGTTTTATAAGCTCGCGGCGCAGCGCATCGTCGATCACCTCGTCGGCGTCGAGCGACAGCACATATTTGTGCGAAGTCAAGCCGGTGGCGTATTGGCGCTGTGCGCCGAATCCGAGAAATTCGCGCGAGGTGACTTTGCATCCGTATCGGCGGCATATTTCCACAGTGCGGTCGGTGCTGTACGAATCAACCACGATGATTTCATCGGCAACACCCTGGAGAGCGTTGAGGCAGCGCTCGATATTGCTTTCTTCGTTGCGTGTGATGATAGTGACGGATAGTGCTTCCATGTGCAAAAACGCTTATGCTGCAAATTTACGAAAAAAATTGCGTACCTTTGTAGCGTAACCTTTTAAATCCCATAAAATCATGACCCGAATTCAAACGTTTTTATGTGCGGCCATGTCGATGGCCGCCTTTCCGGCTGTGGCCGACACGCCTCTGCAGGGCACGCCCTTAGGCTCGGAGGCCACGTCGCAGCATCAGATCGAATATCTCTTCGATGGCAATACATCCACATATTTCGAGACCCGCAAAGCCAATTATACATGGGGTGGCCTCGACCTTGGCGAGGCTCACGTGATAACCCGTATCGGCCTCTTCCCGGCCAATTACGGCACTACGACCGGCTTGATGGAGCTGGCTGTGATCCAGGGTGCCAACAATCCTGATTTTTCGGATGCGATACCGCTGCTGATGATCAAGGAGCGCCCCGCGGAGGGTATGTGCATGTATTATTATGATGTGGACTGTTCGCGTGGATTCCGTTACATACGCTATTGCGGCAAGCCTGATACGCGCTGCCGCCTGGCTGAGCTGGAGATATATGGCGTGAAGGGCGAAGGCGATGATTCGCATCTGTATCAAGTGACGAATCTTCCTACTGTAGTAGTCAATACCGTCGATGCCGAGGAGCCGTACGACAAGGAGCATGATATCCCCGGCAACATCCTGATAATATCGGAAAATGGCACTGAGCTGCTTGACAAACCCGGTACCATCCGCGAGCGTGGCAATGCAAGCCGTGAATTTCCCAAGAAACCGTGGCGTATCAAATTCGACAAAAAGCAGCAGGTACTTGATGCGCCTGCCAAGGCCAAGAAGTGGACTCTCATCAATAACTATGGCGACAAGACTTTGATGCGCAACATACTGGCATTTGAGACGGCCCGCAAGCTGGGCATGGAGTATGTGCCTTACTGCCAGGCGGTGGATGTGATACTCAATGGCGAATATAAAGGCTGCTATCAGCTCTGCGATCAGGTGGAGGTCAACGAAAACCGTGTCAATATCGAGGAAATGGAGACTACCGATATCAGTGGCGAGGCACTTACGGGTGGCTATCTCGTGGAAGTGGATGGCTATGCCGATCAGGAAGTATCGTGGTTCCGCACCGCGCATTACGGTATCCCGGTCACCATCAAATCGCCCGATGAGGACGAGATCACCCCTGAGCAGACCAAATACATAAGCCAGTATTTCAACACATTGGAGCAACAGATGAAAAATACTGATCCCGTGACGGGCTATCGCCGGATGTTCGACAACCGATCGTTCATCCAGCATATGTTTGTCAACGAAATCGCCGGCAATACGGATACATACTGGAGTACTTATATGTACAAACGCCGTGGTGATGACAAGATCTATACCGGCCCGGTATGGGACTTTGATATCGCCTGGGATAACGACTACCGCACCTGGCACGTATGGCAGAAGAGCGGCGATACTTATCTGTGGAATTGCGGGGCAGGCAGCTCGGCAAACGGCATGCTGTACTTCGCCCAGCGTATCCTGCTCAAGGATCCCGGGACCGTGCAGGAGACACTCGAGCTTTGGCGTGATGCCCGCCGCGACGCACTCTCGGCGGAATGGCTGATCAACCTGGTAGACCGTACGGCCGAGGAACTCGCCGAGTCGGCCACTCTCAATTTCCGCCGCTGGCCCATACTCAATGACCGCGTGCACATGAATCCGCAAGCCGCCGGATCATACGAGGGCGAGCTGGAAGTGGTGCGCAATTACATACGCAATCAGATGCCGCACCTCGATAAGGTGATCGGATATGACCCCGCGCAGGACGCTCTGCCGTCGGTAGGTGGTGAGACGACGGGACGTGTCACGGTAGATGGCGCACGCGTCCTTACCGAAGGCTATGCTCCCGGCATTACATATAATATATATGGTCTTGACGGCCGCCTCTCGGCCTCGGGAGATTGCGGCGAGCCGAGCGCGACCCTTTCGGCCGGAGTATATATCGTGCGACTCTCATCAGGCGTTTCGGAAAAAGTCTTCATCCGATAATAGGGTAGGGGAGGACTTGCCCTCCGGCACGCTCCTCCAAGCCTTGATTTCCGCTTAAAATTTCCGTGCAGCCGTAAGGCAGTGCGGAAATTTTCAATTTTGAGAGGGCTTATTTTGAGGTAATATATTGATGATGAGTTGATAATACTCGATTTTGGGCGTTGCGGATTCAATTGAAATAGAAAATTTGGAAATGCAGTGATTATTTTTTAATTTTGTATCCTAATTAGCAATACTATGACCAATAGCTTTCAGTGGTTGACCGACGGGGTGGCTTTCCCCGACATTGATACTGCGAGAATAGAGAACTGGCTGGTGAGTGTGGCCCGCGACCATGATAAGATTGTGGGAGAGCTCACCTATATTTTTTGCAATGATGAAAAAATCATCGAGGTAAACCGTCAGTTTCTCCATCACGACTATTATACGGATATCATCACCTTCGACGAGACGCGCGGGCGCCTGCTGCGGGGCGACATGTTTATATCGCTCGATACCGTGCGCACCAACGCCGAGCTGGTCGGTGCGACCTATAATGCTGAGTTGTTGAGAGTTATAGTGCATGGTGTATTGCATCTCTGTGGAATAAACGACAAAGGCCCCGGCGAGCGCGAGATCATGGAGGCGCATGAGAATGCGGCTCTGGCGCTTTGGGAGGCCGGCAATCAGATCTGATATGAAATTTGAATATGATGTAATTGTCGTCGGAGCAGGACACGCCGGCTGCGAGGCTGCGGCTGCCGCCGCACGCCTCGGGGCGCAGACGCTGCTCATCACGATGGACATGCACAAGATAGCTCAGATGAGCTGCAATCCGGCTGTCGGCGGAATAGCCAAGGGACAGATAGTGCGCGAAATCGATGCGCTGGGCGGATATATGGGTGTCATCACCGACCGCACAGCCATACAATTCCGCATGCTCAACCGCTCCAAAGGGCCCGCGATGTGGAGCCCTCGCGCGCAGAGCGATCGTACAAAGTTCTCGAATATGTGGCGGGAGACGCTCGAAAATATGCCTAATCTCAATATGTGGCAGGGTTGCGTGGATCGCCTCACATTCGACGCCGACGGCAAGCTGGCCGGCGTACATACCATCGAAGGGGCCGATTTCAAGGCGCCCGCGGTGGTGCTCACCAATGGTACATTTCTCAACGGGCTGATGCATATCGGCCGGGTGATGTTTGAGGGTGGACGCATCTCAGAGCCGGCCGCGCACGGACTCACAGAACAGCTGCGCGAGCTTGGTTTCACGACCGACCGCATGAAGACAGGTACCCCTGTGCGTATCGACGGCCGCTCCGTTAAATGGGAGCTTACCACGCCACAGGCCGGCGACGATGACGCCCGCCACAAATTCTCGTTTTTACCGGAAGTGAGCCGAGAGCTGCCACAGCGTGAGTGCTACACCGTGTATACCTCGCCTGCCACGCATGATATACTGCGTGGCGCTCTCGACGAGTCGCCGCTATACAACGGCCAGATCCAAAGCATAGGCCCGCGCTATTGCCCATCGATAGAGACAAAAATCGTGACTTTCGCCGATAAGAACGAGCATCAGCTCTTCCTTGAACCCGAAGGCGTGACCACACAGGAATACTATCTCAACGGCTTCTCATCCTCGCTGCCGATGAATGTCCAGATAGCCGCTCTCCAGACTATACCTGCTCTGGCCGATGTGCAGATATATCGGCCCGGATATGCCATCGAATACGACTTCTTTGATCCGACACAGCTGCGCCATACGCTCGAAACACGCCTCGTGCCCGGGCTCTTTTTTGCAGGACAGATCAATGGTACCACCGGCTATGAGGAGGCCGCCGGTCAAGGTCTTGTGGCAGGTGCCAACGCCGCTCTGAAGGTGCAGGGACGTCCCGAGATGACGCTCGGGCGTGATGAAGCATACATTGGAGTGCTCATTGATGATCTCGTGACAAAGGGCGTCGACGAGCCTTACCGTATGTTCACATCCCGTGCGGAATACCGCATAATCCTGCGTCAGGACGATGCCGATATGCGTCTCACCCCTAAAGCATATGCAGTGGGGCTTGCCGACGAGCGTCGCTATCGCCTCGTAGAGGAAAAACGCTCGGCGCGCGATGCCTTCATCGACTTTGCCGAGGGTTACAGCGTGAAAGCTCCCGATATCAATCCTACGCTTGTGGAGCATAATTCTGCTGAACTGCGCCAAAGCGTTCGTCTTGCTGATCTCCTGAGCCGCCCCCAGCTCAATATCTCCATACTCGCTGATGCGCTTCCCGAGGTGAAAGCATATGTGGAAACCATCCCCGCCGAACGCCGCGAGGAAATACTTGAGGCCGCCGAAATTCTGATAAAGTATCGCGGATATATCGAACGCGAACGTCTTATCGCGGAAAAAATCCGCAGGCTCGAGGATGTGCGCATCCCGGCGCATTTCGATTTCGAGTCGCTGCATTCGCTCTCGACGGAGGCCCGGCAGAAGCTTTGCCGCATCCGCCCGGAGACCATCGGACAAGCTTCGCGCATCCCCGGCATTTCGCCGAGCGATGTCAATATACTGCTGTTACTCATGAATAGATAATCACTGTTCCACGTGGAACAATTTGCACGACAATATTAATACAATCAATAACTTACCTACGATGGAATACATCAAATCTAAAATCCGCGACGTAGCGGATTTCCCCTCCAAGGGTATCATCTTCCGTGACCTCACGACCGCGTTCAAAGACCCCCGCGCGCTGCACATCATCGGCTGGGATCTCTCACAGCTCTATCGCGACAAGGGTGTCACAAAAGTAGTTGGCATAGAGTCACGCGGCTTCATCGCCGGCTCGATTCTTGCATTCGAATTAGGAGCCGGTTTTGTGCCTGCGCGCAAGCCCGGTAAACTTCCTGCCGATGTCATCACCGAGTCGTACGACAAGGAGTATGGCAAAGACACCATCGAAATGCACTCCGATGCTATCGGCCCCGATGATGTCGTGGTGATACATGACGACGTGCTTGCCACTGGCGGTACTATGGCTGCTGCATATCGCCTCGTAAAGAGCATGAATCCGAAGAAAATCTATATCAACTTCATCGTTGAGCTTGAGGGCCTCAATGGCCGCGCGGCTCTGCCCGCCGATGCTGAGGTGACCTCGCTGATCAAATATTGATAGATACGCATCCGGCATATCAGCCCCGACACGTCGCCGTGCCGGGGCTTTTTTACTCTGTCAATTATCAAAGTGCAATGTGTTTGCACCGGTGATACTTTCATACAAAAATACAAAAAGCAAAAGGTTGTTCAGGTCTTTATGGTATTCTCCCCGTTTAGTGTGTGGGCTAATAAAAACTGAAAATTTGCGGATGGGGTGAACAATCGAGGCTATTTTTTTATTTAAAAAGGTGTACAATTTAGCTCATTTTATATTAACTTTGCATTATCCTTATTGACAATGAAAGACATTCATCTCTATCCGGTTTCAGAATGGCGTATCCATCATCGCATTTCCTTTGATGCCCTTGGCGTCGATGGCCAGCAGCATACGTATGTTGTGGCGTATTATCGTACGGCAGATTCGTACGACAAAGCATGGTCGGTGAATGTCAACCCGGTGCGTGATTTCTTCCGCACGCGTGATTCGAAGGATGCTCCGTGTGATGATTTCGACCGCACTGTCATGGCTGCTTTGCAGACGCGATTTCAGTCAGTGACACGATCATCGCAGCCCATCTGCTCGCAGGTGGATGTTGAGTCGGTGCAGACTCCGGTGCGTTCGCATCATTACACATTGCGTGATGTAAAACTGAATCTCGTGTGGACATCTGACCCCTACGTGGCGATGATCAACAGCACCGATAATATAGCCACCAAGACTATTCAGCTCAATCTCTACAGTAAGGATTGCGACGTGCCTATCGCTTCGTCGTATATTCAGCTCACGCAGGCCGGCTGTGATTACACCACCTTTTATTCGACGGTGAAGAGCTGGTTGCGACCTTTCGAGCTCAAGCCTGACTTTACCTCAATCTGAGGCATCCCATAAGGCGCACGCAAGCGTGCGGCGCCTCTCGTATTTTTTCTATTCTTCTAATCTTAAAATCTTATGAGAAAATTTTTACTCACCCTCGCCGTGATGCTCACGGCGTGCACTTTCGCATCAGCGGATACGTATGAGTATTCCTGGGCTGTGACTTCAAGTGACAAAGTGTCGCAGACGGCTTCTTTTACACAGACATACGGTGGCGTAAGCTGGACTGTTGATGCCGAAAGCAATGGTTCAGGCTATTTCGCTCAACGCAATGGCACGACCTCTCTACTTTTTGGCTCAAAAGCTAATTCAGAAAAGAGTGTTAAATTCTCAGCGACCGCTCCTTTTTCCGGAAAACTTATCAAAAGTGTCTCAGTAAAGGCTTTTAATGGTTCATCTTCCTCCAATACTGTGGTAATTCAGCTTAATGGAGTGGATGTCGCCTCTGCTCAGGAATTGTCCCAGGTTTCCGCTACATATTCTTTCGAGGATATAAATAAGGTTTTGGGCGAAGATGAGGCTTTGTCAATATATTTCTCGAATTCCAACACATCCAATGTAAGTGGTAATACGCTGAATGTATCCGCCATTACCATTGAGTACGAAGATGCACCTACCGGTCCTGTCGATTTTGCATATGCATGGCCGGACGCTCCGCTGACTCTCGAAGTCAATGATGTCTTTGACCTCAAGTTGCCTACAGACCGTCCCGAAATCACATGGGCAACAACCGATGATGCCATTGCTCTTGTAGAAGATGGAGAAATACTCGCTAAGGGTGTCGGTAACGCAACTATTTCAGCTTCATGGATGGATTCTGAAAAATTCAATGCAGGGAGTGCCTCTTTTGAGGTTGTGGTAAAAGCACCCAAAGTAGCAGTTGAGGCCGAATGGTTGTACGAAACTCTCGATCTCAATCTTGGCGAAATTGGAGAAAATCTCTTTGCCATAAATACCGAAGGCGTTTCAATATCGGATTTTATCTTCACTTCATCTAACGAAAAAGTCGCAACATTTACGGTTGAAGATGATATTTTTACAATCACCTCTAAAGCAGCCGGAACTGCGACAATAACTGCCACTCTCGGTGAAAACGACAATTATTTCTTAGAAGCTCCGCTATCGTTTACTGTAAAAGTGATAGATCCCAATGCTCCGGATGCTTACGAACTTGTCAACGATGTTGCCGGCCTTGAAATCGGTGCCTACTATGTTTTCGCTGCCAAAATCGACGATGTTTACTATTCAATGGGCCTCCCCAGCGACGACGGAAACTATATGCAATCCGCTGTAGTGGCTTATTCCGATGGCAAGATTGCTCCGGCAGAGAATACAATTGTGCTGAAGTTGCTCGCCGGTAGCGAAAATAAATACGTTTTCGAGGCCGTGAATGGCGAAGGCTATCTGTATGCTACCGGTAATACCTCAATAGCAACAGCCGCAACCTTAAAATCTGAAAAGGTCGACTATAGCATAAGCTTTACAGGAGATTTCGTTGCCGTTACATCCACCAACTCTCGTCAGATAGCTGCTCGCATGTCTAATAATCAGGTTTCGTTCAGATATTATGCGGCATCAAATCTTACGACCGCCGGATATTATAGAGTGTCGCTCTACCGTACAGATTACGTTCCTGCCGCAGCTCCTGTGATGACCGGGCATGACGGTGCTTCGGAGGGTGATGAGGTGACATTTGCCCCCGTGCATAGCAGCCATTCGCTCGAATACTGCGAGTACAGTGTATTGGCCGAGGAACCCGCCGCTATGAAAGCTCCCGCCGAGGCTGAATGGACTGCCCTTGCTGCGGGTGAATCTCACGTGCATACAGTGCGAGCCCTGGCTGAAAATGAGGCTGAGTACCGACTCGAAGTACGCGCCAAAGATGCCAAGGGCAACTATTCTGCCCCCGTGGTATTTGCCTACAACGGTACTACCGGCGGTGATGTGACCGGCATTGAGGCTATCGAAGCCGAGGCCGGCGCAGTGGAATACTTCAACCTGCAGGGCGTCCGCGTCGACGGGCAGCTCACTCCCGGCGTATATATCCGCCGTGCAGGCTCCAAGGTGGCCAAAGTGCTTGTACGATAAGTCTTTACATTGATTATAAATGAGCGGCGCTCCCCAGCGAGGGGAGCGCCGCTCTGTTGATATTAAGCAATTGGTTGGATGTCAAGCTTTTACTTCGTCGATTTCCATAGAGCCACCATAATATATTTCGAGGGCGAAATCCTGGGCGGCTACGGTGAGATGCTCGAGGATGGTACTGCGGATTGCCTCGTACTCATTCCAGTCGGTCGTGTGGGTAAAGCAGTAGAAATTGATGGGGATACCATTCTCGTTGGGGTCAAGGAGCTGCACGAGCACCTGCATATCATGATTGAGCAAGGGAGATGTGAGCAGGTACTGTGTGGCGTATGCGCGGAAAAGGCCGAGGTTGGTCTCCAATGCGCCGTTGAGGGGGCGTATGCCCGGCTCGGCCACGATCTGTCCCGGGGCTTTGCTGAAAGAATCGATGATAGCCTGCATCTCGGGGTGAGCCTTCACGACCTGAGCTGTGATTTCGGGGGTGAGACGCGTGATGGTGTTCATATCGATGGTGAGCGACGGATTCATGCGCCGTGCTCCTGAGAGCTTCATGCCGCGATAATTCTGGAAGGATGAGGAAACGAGAGTATACGGTGGCACGGTCACGAATGTATTGTCGAAATTCTGTATCAGCACGCGGGTGAGCGATACATCCATCACCACGCCGTTGGCCGGCGTGCCGGGCACCACGATCCAGTCGCCCACGTGCAGCATATCGTTCTGCGACATCTGTATGCCCGAGACGAAGCCGAGAATCGAATCCTTGAAAATCAACATCAAGGCGGCCGCGAAGGCGCCGAGCCCGGTGAGCAGCACAGCCGGCGAGCGGTCGACTATGATTGAGATCGAAATGATGGCGATCACGATCCAGCATACGCCGCGGCCTACGTTGAGGATGCCCTTGAGGGGGAGATTCTTGTGATTGTCGTGAGTGTCATAGCGGTAGAAAATGAATGACATGACCGCCGCGATACCGATGCCGATGGTGATGACGGCATAGGCTCCCACACAGCGCTCAAGGATATCAAGCATGTGGCTGCCACGATTGAAGGCGATGGGGATGAAACCCAGCAATACCAAGGGCGGAATGAAATGCGCGCAATGGCTGATGGTGCGCTGTTCGAGCAGCTCCTGGCCGAACACGCTGTGGCGCATCCCCACTATCTTGCGCACCGCTGATACGATGAGCCACTTGATGATCCAGCCCACGACGAGCGACAGCAGCGTGACTATGACTACGTAGAGCAACTCCTCAAGGCCTTGCGTGCGGCTGATGCCGAGCCATGAGAATATTTTGTGGATGAATTTGAGCAGCCATACTCCGATGGCATGCGATGGTATAAGTTGAAATTTTTCCATAAGGATATGGTTTTTGAGCGAGCTTTACCCTTTAAACCGTGCCGGGAGCCGGATAGTTCAAAAAATAGGCACTTAAATTTGACGGTTATATATTATTGTGGTAATTTTGCAGCGAGAAATAACATCTGTTTTCAAACAGCCTCTACATCTATGGCAAAGACTATACTCATCACCGGAGGAGCGTCGGGTATCGGCGCGGCAGCGGTGCGCCTCTTTGCGGCGCGAGGTTGGCATGTGACATTCATGGACGTGGATACGCGGGCGGCGCGTCGGCTTATCGCCGAGGTCGAAAGCCCCGAGCCGGTATGTTTCGCCGAAGGCTCGATACGCAACCGCTCCGACATCGAGAGCGCGCTGGAGCTGGCGGCCGACGAGGCCGGCGGAGTGGACGCCGTCTTTGCCAACGCAGGCATACACCGCAAAAACACCATCATCGACATCAGCGCCGATGAGCTCTCCGACCTCATCCAGACCAATATCATAGGCACCGTCAATACACTTCAGGCCGCCATCCCCTATCTGGCCAACAGCGAAGAGGGCGGCGCCGTGGTAATCAACGCCTCCGACCAATGCTTTATCGGAAAAGCCGGCAATTGCGGCTACGGACTCACAAAAGGTGCCCTCGGGCAGCTCACCCGCAGCGCAGCCATCGATCTGGCGCATTTGGGTATCCGTGTCAATGCCGTGTGCCCCTCCACGATCGATACCGCCGTATCGCGCCGCTGCTTTGAGCAGGCTGCCGCCCGCTCAAAGGCCAAGACGGCCGACGATATCCGCGCCGAGGAGGATGCACTGTTTCTGCGCGGCTCTATCGGACGCCCCGAGGAAGTGGCCGCCATGGTGTATTTTCTTGCATCCGACGAGGCATCATTCTGCACCGGAGGCCTCTATCCTGTGGACGGCGGTCTCACCGCCATCTGAACACACCGGCCCGACGCGATGTTTCTAAAAGAAAAGACCTCACATTATGATTGAACGCATCATCCTCATCGACAACGCCGACCCGGTGAACTTCTATGGTGTCAACAACGCCAACATGCACCTCATACGCAACCTTTTCCCGAAATTGCGTATAGCCGCCCGCGGCTCCGTCATCAAAGTGATCGGCGAAGACAGCGAGACAGCCGAATTCGAGCGCAAAATCAAGGAACTTGAGGAGTACACCGCGCGATACAATACCCTGCCCGAGGATGTGATACTCGACATCGTCAAGGGCGATGCGCCCAAAGAGCTGAAAAAAGATCATGTGATCATCTACGGCATCAACGGCAAGCCCATCCAGGGCCGTACTCCCAACCAGCAGAAGCTCGTGGAGGAATTTATCGAAAATGACCTCACATTCGCTCTCGGTCCCGCCGGCACCGGCAAGACATACATAGCCATCGCCCTGGCCGTGCGTGCCCTCAAAAACAAGGAAGTGCGCAAGATCATCCTCTCGCGCCCCGCAGTCGAGGCCGGCGAGAAGCTCGGCTTCCTCCCCGGCGACATGAAAGATAAGATCGACCCCTATCTCCAGCCGCTCTACGATGCCCTCGAGGACATGATCCCACCGGTGAAACTGCGCGAATACATGGAGTCGAAGGTGATACAGATCGCTCCGCTCGCCTTCATGCGCGGCCGCACACTGAGCGATGCCGTCATAGTGCTCGACGAGGCTCAGAATACCACCGTGCACCAGATGAAAATGTTCATCACCCGCCTCGGTATGAATGCCAAGATGATCATCACCGGCGACGTGACACAGATCGATCTCCCGCGCTCGACATCTTCGGGCCTCATACGCGCGCTCAACGTATTGCGCGACGTCAAGGGCATAGGCAAGGTGGAATTCGGCAAGAAAGACATCGTGCGCCACGCTCTGGTGCAACGCATCGTCGAGGCGTACGAACGTGCCGAGGAAGCCGACGAAGCCCGCTCGCGCCTGACCACCGATATCACTGACGAAGACTGAAAACATCCGTAAAAAACCAATCTGAAACAAAAATATAGCAATGGAAACTCTCACCACCACCGATTTTCACTTTCCCGGACAGGTAAGCCTCTATCACGGCAAAGTACGCGATGTGTACGACATCGACAACACCCTTCTGGCAATGGTAGCCACAGACCGTATCTCGGCATTCGATGTAGTGCTCCCCAAGGGCATCCCCTTCAAGGGCCAGGTGCTCAACCAGATCGCAGCTTACTTCCTCGACGCCACCGCCGATGAGATCCCCAACTGGAAGCTTGCCACACCCGACCCGATGGTGACTGTAGGCTACAAATGCGAGGGATTCCGCGTGGAAATGATCATCCGCGGCTATCTCACCGGCAGTGCATGGCGCGAATATGCAGGCGGCGCACGCGAACTCTGCGGCGTGAAACTCCCCGACGGCATGCGCGAGAACGAGCGTTTCCCCGAGCCTATCGTCACTCCCACCACAAAAGCCGACGCCGGACACGATGAAAACATCTCCAAAGAAGAGATCATCGCCCAGGGACTCGTATCGGCCGAGGATTACGAAGTGATGGAACGCTACACACGCCGCCTCTTCGAGATCGGTACAAAGATGGCCGCCGAGAAGGGTCTCATCCTCGTAGATACCAAATACGAATTCGGCAAACTCGCCGATAAGGTAATCCTCATCGACGAAATCCATACCCCCGACTCATCACGCTACTTCTACGCCGACGGCTATCAGCAGCGCTTTGAGGCTGGTGAGCCCCAGCGCCAACTTTCCAAGGAATTCGTGCGCCAATGGCTCATCGAAAACGGCTTCATGGGCAAACCCGGACAGAAAGTGCCCGAAATGACCGACGAAATCTGCCGCAGCATCTCCGAACGCTATATCGAGCTGTACGAACACGTGACCGGCCGCAAATTTGAGCCCGCATCGGCCGACGGCGACCTCAACCGCCGCATCGAGACAAATGTGCTCGACTGCCTCGACCAACTCCGTAAATAAGCCGCAGCGTGCGAGCAGAAGATATCACTCCCTACCGCGATACCCGCGGCAAGACAGAGCAGGTGCGTGAGATGTTCGACAACATCGCACCCGCCTACGACCGCCTTAACCGCGCCATGAGCTTCGGTCTCGACCGCTCATGGCGCCGCAAGGCTGTGCGCCTCATCGCGGCACTCCGCCCGGCTACCGTCTACGACATCGCCTCCGGCACGGGTGATTTTGCCATCGCACTGGCGCGGGCCATCCCCAGGGCACGCGTTGTAGGTCTCGATCTCGCTCCTGAAATGGCTGAAATAGGCCGTCGCAAGATAGAGCGGGCCGGTCTGTCGGGCCGGGCCGATATCGCTGTAGGCGACTGCCTGGCCTCGCCCCTTCCCGAAGGCGCTGCCGACGCCGTCACGGTGGCTTTCGGTGTGCGCAACTTCGCCGATCTTCCCGCCGGTTACCGTGCCATGCGCGCCATGCTCCGCCCCGGCGGCATGCTGTGCGTGCTCGAGCTCTCGACGCCGGCATCATCCCTCGTCCGACCATTTTACAAGTTATACACAGGATGCGTCATCCCGCTGATGGGGCGCATCGTCTCACACGACACGCGGGCCTACTCCTATCTGCCCGAGAGCATCGCCGCCGTGCCGCAACGCCGCGATATGCTCCGCATCATGGAGGAGGCAGGCTACGTAAACACATCATACAAATCCCTTACAATGGGAGTCTGCACTCTTTACATTGGTTATAATCCTGCTTGAAAATGAAACATTCCATCATCCTGATCCTTGCAATCGTGTCATCGCTATGTACATTCGGCCAGGCGCGCTATTTCAGCAGCGCCCGCGTGGATGACGCCGTGGCCGAGGCCGATACCGCTCCGACGCTGAGCGATTCGCTCCTCGCAGCCTATGGCTACGACGACCTCGCCCACGAGGCTGACCTCTTCATGGCTCCGATGACCCTCCCCGACGTATTTTTCCTGCCCCCGGTATTCTCCACTTATCGCCAGCCACGGCGTCTTGAGATAGGAGATACGGTGTTTTCCGGAAATCCGGCGCTCCGATGGAGCGAGGAATACGAGGTGCTCAAGACACAGATGATGGATATGCAGTACAATCTATTCTACAATCATCCCGATCTGGTGCGCTACAATCTCGGGATGCTCCCCGAGGCGCCCAAGGAATACCATGCCACCATCGACCCCTCCACGCATCAGATCACCATACAGGAGACCGTATCAGGACCGGCTACAGCGCCCACAATTGCACCGATGGAGGTGAAACGCCGCCATTGGATACGCACCTTCAATGCCTCGCTGCAGTTCTCCCAGGCGTATGTGTCGCCCAACTGGTATCAGGGTGGCAACAACAACCTCAACGCGCTCGCCAATATATATTATAATGTGAAGCTCAATCAGGAATTTCATCCCAACCTCCTCTTCGAGACCACAGCGCAGTACAAACTCGGCATGAACAACGCCCCCGACGATTCGATCCATGCCTACAATATCTCCGATGATATTTTTCAGGTCAACACGACCTTCGGTATCAAGGCAGCCCACCGGTGGTATTATTCATTTACGGG
>CANSGE010000024.1 GCA_947646295.1 uncultured Bacteroidales bacterium | reverse complement strand
TCACCGAACCGACTCCGACATTCTCGGCTTGCTTCGGTCAGGCATTCCTCGAACTCCATCCTACCAAATACGCTGAAGAACTCGTTAAGCGCATGGAACAGAGCGGTGCCAAGGCATATCTCGTGAACACCGGCTGGAACGGTACAGGCAAGCGTATCTCTATCCGCGACACTCGTGGTATCATCGACGCTATCCTCGACGGTGCTATCCTTACAGCTCCCACAAAGCAAATTCCTATCTTCGACTTCACCGTTCCCACCGAACTCCCCGGCGTAGATCCCAAGATCCTCGATCCCCGCGATACATACGCCAACCCCGAAGAATGGACTGTCAAGGCTAAGGATCTTGCAGAACGCTTCATCAACAACTTCAAGAAATACGAGAACAACCCCGCCGGCAAAGCACTCGTTGCAGCAGGCCCCCAGCTCTGATTTCTTGCTGAAATACGATAAAATGGACTGTCCGACCATTCGGACAGTCCATTTTTTTTGCGTATCTTTGCACGCTATGCAACAAAGTCCGCTCGATCTACTGATAAAATTTTTCGGATACCGCTCATTCCGCCCCGGGCAGCGCGAGATCATCGATGCAGTCATCTCGGGCCGTGATGTGGTGGTGCTCATGCCCACAGGCGGCGGCAAGTCGGTGTGCTACCAGATACCTGCTCTGCATATGGAGGGCTGCGCCATAGTGGTATCGCCTCTGATCGCCCTGATGGAAGACCAGGCCACGGCTCTGATAGCCAATGGCGTACCTGCTGCGGCCATACACTCGGGCCGCTCCGACGCCGACAATCTCCGCGCCATCGAAGCGGCGATTGCCGGCCGCATCAAGCTCATATATATATCGCCCGAGCGTCTGGTGGCTGATATCGATACGTGGCTCACCCGTGTGAAAATCAATCTTTTCGCAATCGACGAGGCGCATTGCATATCGCAGTGGGGGCATGATTTCCGCCCCGTGTACACACAGCTGTCCTTCATAAAGCAGAAATACCCCTCCACGCCCATAATGGCCCTTACTGCCACAGCCGACAAGCTCACGCGCGACGATATCATCCGGCAGCTCAACCTGCAGTCGCCCCTGCGCTGGATAGGCTCGTTTGACCGCCCGAATCTCTCGCTCGACGTCCAGCCCGGCTCCACCAAGAAAAGCCGTGTGGCCACCGTGCAGCGTCTCATACGCCAGTACCCCAATGACTCGGGCATCGTGTACACCTTGTCGCGGGCAGCCGCCGAGGAGTTCAACGAGGCATTGCTGCGCCTGGGTTTCCGCTCTTGCGTGTATCACGCCGGCCTCTCGGCCGCGGAGCGTTCCGAGGCCCAGCGGGCATTCACCAACGGCGACGTGCAGGCCGTATGCGCCACCATCGCCTTCGGCATGGGTATCGACAAGAGCAACATACGCTGGGTGGTGCACAACAATCTCCCCGGCAACATCGAGAGCTACTATCAGGAAATAGGCCGTGCGGGGCGCGACGGGCTCCCTGCGCGCACGATCCTCTTCTATTCGATGCAGGATCTGATCATGCGCCGTCACTTCCTCGAGGAATCCGGCCAGCCGGGCATAGCCAACGAGAAGCTCGACTGGATGCAGCGCTACGCCGAGTCGCAGATATGCCGCCGGCGCGTGTTGCTGAGCTACTTCGGCGAGTCGATGGAGCATGATTGCGGCAATTGCGACGTGTGTCTCAATCCGCCCTCACGCTTCGACGGCACCATCCTGGTGCAGAAAGCCGCCAGTGCCGTGCTGCGCACCGGCTCGCAGGTGGGCATTTTCCTGCTCAACGACATCCTGCGTGGCTCGGCCCGTGCTGAGATCATCCGCAAGGGCTTCGACAAAATCAAGACTTACGGGGTGGGGCGCGACCTCTCGACGAACGAATGGAACGCCTATATCGCCCAGATGATACAGCTGGGGTTGCTCGAAATCGCCTTCGACGATGCCAACCACCTGCGGGTGACCGACTACGGCATGCGTGTGGTGCGCGGAGAGGCTACCGTGGAGCTGGCCTACTATGTGGCGCGTGCGCCCAAGTCCGCCCGCGGAAAAGCCAAGGAGCAAATCAAGATCAGCACCGACCCTACGGAGCAATTGCTCGAGCAGCTCAAAGCCGTGCGCAAATCCATCGCCGCTGCCGACAATATCCCCGCCTATATGGTATTCAGCGACGCCTCGCTGCTGGACATGGCCAAGCGGCGCCCGGCCACGATGGAGGAATTTATGCTCGTCAACGGTGTGGGCGAGCGCAAAGGTGTGCGCTTCGGCAAGAAATTCATCACCGCGATACGCAAATTCGAGGGTCTGACGGCCACGATGCCGCAGGGTACCACCTACAAGGAGACACTCATACTGCACAATGCCGGAGTGCCCTTAGGAGAGATGGCCCAGATCAAGGGCATAAGCACCGAGACCGTGCTGGGCCATATCGCCAGACTTATTGATGAGGATATGATCACGAATTTCGCATCATATATCGCGCGCAAAGATTACGAGACGATCATCGGCGCTTTCAAAGCGCAGGGCGACGCGGCATGGGAGAAGCTCAAGGAAGACTATTCGACGGGGCTGCTGCGCGTGGCCCGCTCGATATATCATTATCACCAACGCAAGGAAAATGGCTGACAACTATCTGGAAAAACGCATGGCCGACTATGTATCAGGCCGTGGCGCGGCGCCCACGACGCGCCGCCGCATTGGCTACGCGTCGGTAAAGTTCGCGCGGCAGAGCATTCTGCTGCACCACGCCGATTGCGAGGCGGGCGAAGCGTTGCTGACGTATTTTTCGCAGGCGGGTATCACGGTATCGTTCACCGCTGCCGACGAACGCTCGGGGCGGCTCGCGGCGCAGCGCTGCGGCGGCCGCTTCCTGCCCATGCCGCTCCCGGAGGCCATCTGTGAGACAGCGGGCGAGGGACAGCTCGATACTCTGGTACTCTTTGCCCCCGGCGCGCCGGCCGGTGATGCGCGCCGCCGTCTGTATATCCTGCCTCCCGGCAGCCAGCCTCCGTGCGACGCGCAGAGCAATTGTATCATCACAGGCGACTACGCTCAGGCAGCGATGTTTGCGGCGGCATTCTGCAATGCCGCGTGCACTGCCACCGGATGCCGCCTGAACATTTGAGTCTCCCGGCTTGTTCTTCAATCAAAGCATTTGCATCTCTACCTACGATTCACACATCCAAGTCTAAAAAACATATCTGAATGAAAATCGAAACATCCAAAGTCGTCAGCGCACTGCTCATCTGTGCCGGACTGTTCCTCCTGGGTATCTGCATCAAGGGAGGTATCGACAATGTGGCCAACCGTGACCGTCAGGTCACAGTGCGCGGCCTGAGCGAGCGCACAGTGGAGGCCAATTCCGTCACATGGCCTATCGTGACAAAGGAGATGGGTAATGACCTCACAGAAATCTACAACCGCATACAGCAGACCAACGAGCGTATCGTGAAATTTCTCACCGACAACGGCCTCACCGCCAAGGATTATTCCATCAATCCCCCCTCGGTGGAAGACCGCATCGCCAATACCTACAGTGACGACACCCGCGTGCGGCAGCGCTATCTGGTGACCAATGTCATCGTGGTATCGTCGGACAAGGTGCAGCTGGTCAATTCGCTCATCGACAAGCAGCCCGAACTCATGCGCGAGGGCATAGCCGTAGTGGCCGGCGACTATCAGTACCGCACCGCATATGACTATACCGACCTCAATAAGATAAAACCCGAGATGATAGCCGAGGCCACCACTGCGGCGCGTGCGGCTGCCGATCAGTTTGCGAAGGACTCCGACAGCGACTTAGGCAAGATTATCACCGCCACCCAGGGGCAATTTTCCATCGAAGACCGTGACCAGTACACACCCTATATCAAGAATATCCGTGTGGTCACAAGTATTACGTACGCTCTTGAGGATTGATGGATAAGCCGATCTTGAACAATAAGACACTACGATATTGTGTAATTGCGATGCTGGTGTGCGCCGGCATCGTGTTTCCTTTTGTAAACAATCAGTATCTCGGCCCGCTGGTGCGGGGCGACGAATCATATCAGGCGCTTAGCGTGCGTTTTTACGGCGACTCGCCGCTTGCCATGCTTACATTTTATGTGGGCAACGTGTGGTGCCGCATCTTCGGCGACACCTATATCATGCTGCGCACGCTACGGAGCGTATGCTTTCTGCTGCCGGCAGCGATGGCGTCGCTGTATTTCTATCGCCGCACGCGGCGCGGGGGTGCGGCGGCTTTGATTTTCGCAGTCACTACTTTGCTGACCAATATTGCCGATATCGACATTTACAACTGGGATTCGGGCCCGATGCCCTTTGAGGCGGCCGCCCTGATATCGCTGCTTGCGTATTTGCACCGCGCGGCGAGATGGAAAATCGCCCTCGTCGGCGCGACCTTCGCGGCGATGGTGCTTTCACGCCTGCCCTCGGCAGTAGTGCTTCCGCTGGCCTTGGGTGTGATCATCTATATGCGCAAGGGTAGGCCGACGGCGCTGCGTGATATACTGATTGACTGCGGGATAGGTCTGGCCAGCTTCGCGCTGACAGCTTTCTTGCTCATCTTGCTGATGAAAGGGAGCGTAGAGGCGTATATCGAGGCCTTCAACACTGACAATATCATCAATAACCACGGAGGCGACATGGTGCGTTCGATGATAGATCGCACGCGAAATTATATGCCGTACTCTGTGGTAGCCTATGCTCCGGTGATGGGCGCTCTGCTTTCGGCGGTGCTTGTGTCGCGTTTCAAGCGGCATAAAGTGGTGATGAGTGCATTGACTTATGCTTTTTTGCTGACCTACCTGATATATCTCCAGCATTTCATGCAACGTAATCCCGTGGGGCTCCCGATGGAGGGTGTGCGTGAGGCAACAGTGTTTTTGCTTGCGTTAGCCATACCTTACTTCAAGGCATTTTCAGCAGATAAATCCGCGCGTTGGCCCGTTTCGCTGTCAGTCATACTCTTATTTCTTCCGGCCATCTTTTTCGGGTCGGACATGCCGGTGCAACGCTTTTCGCTGGCCTTTTTTCTCCCGCTGGCATCAATTCCGATATCGCAAGGCGTCACCCGTGGACAGTGGCGGGCGGTGATGACGTTTTACTGCTCATTGCTGATAGTATTTGGTGTGCTGCTTGCCGATGATATGCGCTATCGCTACTGCGAAATGCGTTACAGCCTCGACATGATTCCGCGGATGGAACATCTGAAGGCGTTAGAGGACGAGTATGAGCGCTGGCAGGCCGTGGATGAGGATCTCTCGCATCTGACATCCGAGGGTGCTGACATAGAATTTTTAGGATCGCAACGTTTCGATTTTGAATATATTTATGGGCGGTCAACCGACAAGCCCCGCTATCCGCTGCACCGCTATGTGTACTACGATGATGCGAGCGATCTGGAAATCATCCGTGAGTATATTGACGGGAAAGACGCCGTAATCGTGGTGGCACACCAGTATTTACCGGATGATGACAGGAAGAGAGTGGACAAACGCACCCGAGCCTTTCTCCAAAGCCGTGGTTTTAAGGAGGCTCCGGCCGGAAAGTATCCCCGCCATTACTATCTGTTTGTAAAAAATGCCGAGTAGGCCGCAGAAACGCATTATTTGCCACGCCTATTACGGCTTCAAAAAACACATATGTCCGGAATCCCGGGGGGGAGGTGGTGAAGTGCCTGACGCCGGCTTGCGGCGCGGATATTTTTTATTTGTACGTTCTTCGGTAAAAGCTGACTTTTTTTGAGAGGAATTTTTGGTTTGGTATGTCATTAATTCGTAACTTTGGAGCATGAAGACTCTTTTTGGCTGCAATCTGTTGTTTTCGGCTGCAATGATGCTACTGTCGGGTGCTTGTTCGGATGGACAAGGCTCCGAGGGCACAGATGTGGCTACTCCGCGCACGGTGAAAGAAATCCTGGCACCCGCGGGCGAAAATCCCTACGAGCGGCATCTCGACTCGGCCCCCGACGATGCTTGCGTGCGGATGCGCTTCAAGCCGCTGGGGCCGCTGCGCAAGGCGTTCAATGACAGTAATTACGTGCATATGGGCGCAGCTACGGTATTGGGCGTGCAGCCGCTTGCCTCCGACGCCGATATATGGCATCTGCGCCGCCCGGTGGTGAAGGTGAGCTCGTGCAAGGAATACTACGTGGACGAGCTTACGCACTCGTATCCGTACCTTGTGCCGGAGGCGGCTGAGCTGCTTTCCGATATCGGGCGGGCGTTCAACGACTCGCTGGCAGCCCGTGGCGGAGGTGCCTACCGCATCAAGGTGACCAGTGTGCTCCGTACGCCTGTGACTGTGGCCAAACTGCGGCGCGTCAACCGCAACGCCGTGGAGGAATCCACGCACAGCTATGGCACGACATTCGATATAAGCCATTCGAAATTTGTATGTGATGATGCGTCGGCACCGCACCGCACATTCGAGGACCTGAAGAATCTCCTCGGGGAGGTGCTGTACGACATGCGCGAGCAGGGCCGCTGCTATGTCAAATATGAGGCCAAGCAGAGCTGCTTCCACATCACCACGCGTCCGCAGGACATCCCCGAAAATCCCATACCCCCGGAACCTAAGAAAAAATGACCGACCCGACCCGCCGAACTCCCGCCTGGCGCAAAGCGCTGAAGGTATTTCTCTGGACCGTAATGGCCGTGGTGCTTTTTGTGGGCGCCATATTGATGGTGGTGCTCAATATGCTCACGGCGCCGCGTCTGACGCGCCTGACCGAATCGGCAGCCAACCGCATGCTCGACGCAGATGTGTCGATCGGGCGGGTGGAGCTGAGTCTGATGAGTCATCTGCCCTTCCTGCGTCTTGAAATCGACAGCCTCACGGTATTGTCGCGGCCGGTGATGCGGCTTGATGCCGCCTCGCGCGGCCGATTGCCCGAGTGGGCCGATACGCTGCTGACCATCGATCATTTCGGCGGCGGCATAAATATATCGGCACTATTGGCCAACCGGATTGAGCTGCACGACGTAGTCTTTGACCGTCCCGGCATCAATATCGCCACGCTCAACGACTCCATAAGCAACTATCTCGTGTATCCGACCTCGGAGGAGAGCGACACAACATCGGCTACCTCGATACCGCAGATCAGTATAAATCATTTCCGCATCGACAACGCACGCCCCCTGAGATATCACAACGCGCAGACCGACGAGCATTTCACCGTGCAGCTTGACCGCCTCTCGATCGACGGGGGAAATACACCGGTGTATTCGCTCTCGATGGGCGGCAATTTTGACAATCCGTCGCTCGAACTGTACAATCTGGGCCATATCCCCATAGGGCTCGGGGGACGGATAGGGTGGACGCCGCAGTCGCCCACGGAGCTGGCGCTGAGTGATTTCCGCCTTGTGGCCGATTTTCTCGATGCTACGGTAAACGCTCATGTCGACTTCGGACGCGACATCATCGTGCGCGATTATTCACTCGAACTTGGCGAAATGGGCATTGAGCGGATTTTGCGCGTGGTGCCCGACTCACTCAAGCGCGCCTATAAACTCGACCCGACGCAATTTGCCACTGATCTGGCGATATCCTTCTCGGCGCGATCTACTGCGCCCTTTAATCTCACCACCGACTCCCTGCCGCATGCGGTGATGACCCTGAGTCTCACCCCCGGGCCGCTCCGCTACCGCAATATGCGTCTTAATGAGCTGGGCGGAAAATTTACCGCCGACCTGCGTGGCAACGACCTCAACGCGGCCGTTTTCACCGTGGAGGACCTCAAGGTGCAAGGCCCCGCGACGGATCTGCTCATCAACGGCACTGTCAGCCAGGCGGGTGCCGATCCACTCTTCAGGGGCAGCCTGCGTGGACACACCGACCTGCGGCGACTGCCGCCCGAACTGGCCGACCTGATGCGGGGCTTCATATCGGGACATCTCTCGACGGATATCACCTTCGAAGGCCGTCCTTCGATGTTCTCCCGTGATACTTTCCACAAGCTGAAAGTGTCCGGCGAGCTGACCGGGCGCGACCTCTTCTATCTCTCCAACGATACTGTAAATATGGTGTCGGTACACAAAGCCGCCTTCGAATTCGGCACAAACAGCCGATTTACCGCCGGCGAGCACATGGTGGACAGCCTGCTGACGGCATCCATCAAGGTCGACTCGGCCGAAATCCTGCACAGCAATATCTCGATGCGTGTCAATGACCTGGCGCTCGGCATAGGCGCGTCCAACCGCAAAGCCACGGCCGATACCACGGCCATCATACCGATGGGTGGGCACATGGATCTGGGCTCATTCTATCTGACCGTGCTCAACGATACTGTGGTGTTCAACCTGCGCGGGGCGAGCGGACGTGTGGCCATGCGGCGCTTCAAGGGCGACGGCCATCTGCCGCAATTTGACTGCGACCTCTATATCCGGCGTATCTCGACGGGCAGCAGCGACTCGCGCTTCATGATGTCGGGGGCGTCGCTGAAGGCCACCGCGCATAAATTGCCGGGACGCAAGGTGCCCGAGCCTATCAGGCATACGGCCGACTCGCTGCGCCAGGTGCATCCTGACCTGCCTATCGATTCCGTATACCGCTACGCTATACTGAAACACCGCAAGACGGGCCATCACCTCCCGCGCGTGCATCCGCAATACACTGACCTTGAGTCGGAAATCATCAATTGGGGCACGTCGAAGAGTGCGCGCCGGCTGCTGCTGGGCTGGGATATCCGCGGAAGTCTCTCGGCTGACCGCGCCGCCTTGTTCACTCCGTGTTTCCCGGTGCGCAACCGCGTGCGCAATTTCAATGTGACCTTCACCAACGACTCCGTAAATCTCGAAAATATAAAATACAAGGCCGGCAACAGCGACTTCCTGATGAGCGGCCGTATCACCAATATCAAGCGCGGCTTTACGTCGAAGGGTTTCCGCTCGCCTCTGAAAGCTCACTTCGAGATACTCAGCGATACGATCGACGTCAATGAGCTGGCGTCGGCATCATTCCGCGGCTCGGCTTACATGGCGTCGCTGGCTGATACCGTGCGGGCCGACGACAATCCGTCGCGCCGTCATTTCGATATCGAGGAACTGGAGAAAAACGAAGAACTCTCGGATGAGGAATTCGAGCGTTCGCTCGGGCGCATCGTGGCCGATGCACCCGATTCGATGGCGCCGCTGCTCATCCCGCGCAATGTGGATGTGGAGATACAGGCCAAGGCGCATAATGTGCTGTATTCCGACCTGAAATTCCATGATTTCTCGGGCGAATTGCTCGCCTACCAGGGCGCGCTCAATCTGCATCACCTCGCCGCGCGCTCCGATGTGGGGGCCATCAACCTCTCGGCACTGTATTCGGCTCCGGCGGCCGATGAGATAAAATTCGGATTCGGATTGCAGGTCAATGACTTCAATATCGACCAATTCACCAAACTGGTGCCGGCGGTCGACTCGCTCATGCCGATACTGCACGACTTCAAGGGAATAATCGATGCCGATCTGGCCGCCACCTGCGATCTGGACCGGAGCATGAACTTCGACCTGCCCACGCTCACGGCTGCCATACGCCTGCAGGGCGACTCGCTGGTGCTCATTGATGCCAAGACGTACAAGACTATCGGCAAATGGCTGCTTTTCAAGGATAAACAAGACAATGTGATCGATCACATGAATGTGGAGATGACCATACGCGACAATCAGCTGCGGATTTTCCCCTTCATGTTTGATATCGACCGCTATAAGCTCGGTGTGCAGGGCTACAATGATCTGGCGATGAACTTCAACTATCATATCGCCGTGTTGAAATCGCCTTTGCCCTTCAAATTCGGGGTGAACATCTCGGGTAACCCCGATGATTTCAAAGTGCGTCTCGGCAAAGCGCGCTTCAACGAGAAGAGCGATGCTGTGGCAGTGTCGCTCGTCGATACGGCGCGTGTGAATCTGCTGCGCCAGATCGAGAATATATTCCGCCGCGGTGTGAGCAACTCGCGTTTTGCCAATCTCAATATATCCAATACCCCCTCGGCAGCCGAGATTGATCTCGATACGGATACGATCTCTCACGCCGATTCGCTCGAATTCATCCGGCAAGGCCTGATACCTGCGCCCGAGGAGCCACCGGTGGAGCAGCCCGCGCGGAAAAAGAAGAGCGGCAAGACCAAGAAATCAAAAGACAGTGCCTATCGGCCCGGCGAAGCAGTGATGCCTCGTCGCCAAGGATTTTTCAATACATAAATACAGATTATGAATAACGGAAAAGTGCAACTGCCCGGCCAAGTGAAAGCGGCCCTCATAGATATGGACGGCACACTCTACGATTCGATGCCGAACCATGCCCGCGCCTGGATGCGACTGATGCAGGATATCGGTGTCGAGGCTCGTGAGGAAGAGTTTTTTCTCTATGAAGGCTGTACCGGAGCATACATTATCAATATGATGATGGAGCGCCAGTATGGCCGCCCGGCCACCGACGATGAAAAGCGAGACCTCTATGCCCTGAAAGCCCGATACTTTGTGGAGCAACCTGCCGTGGAAGTTATGCCCGGAGCACAGAAGCTGGTAAGCGCGTTGCAGCGTAAGGGTATCCGGACGGTGCTTGTCACCGGCTCGGGGCAGAATTCGCTGCTCGCACGCCTGGAAGAGGATTTTCCGGGAGCTTTCCCGGCGCACCTGCGGGTGACATCGGCCTCCGTCACCCATGGAAAGCCTGCGCCGGACCCGTATCTCAAAGGCCTTGAGCTGGCCGGCGTCGACGCCTCTGAGGCTATCGCCATCGATAACGCCCCCCTGGGCACGCGCTCGGGGCATGCGGCGGGAATTTTCACTGTAGGAGTGGTCACCGGCCCCATAGATGAGGCCGAGCTGGCACGAAATGGCGCCGATATCGTATATAAATCGATGGCCGAGTGTGCCGATTCGCTTTCTCAGTTGTTATAATTGAAATGCTACCGAAAAATTTATCAATCCTCTGAATTCATTCTTATGCAACAAAAACTGATTTTCACTAATCTCGTAGGTAAGGCGATTGACGACCTTGTGGCCGAATTGGGCAATCCCCAGGCCTTCGTAATAGTAGACGTAAATACTGCTCAGTATGTGCTCCCGACTCTCTCCGAGCAGTCGGCTGCGGTGCAGGCTGCCTCCATCATCACCATCAAGGCCGGCGAACCCAACAAGACGCTCGAGGCCGTGCAGGGGATATGGAAAAGCCTTCAGGACAATAATGCCACCCGCTCGGGCGTGATCATCAACGTAGGCGGCGGAGTGGTGACCGACCTCGGCGGTTTCGCGGCCGCAACCTTCAAGCGGGGCATGCGTGTCATTAACGTCCCCACGACTTTGCTCGGTGCTGTCGACGCCTCTGTCGGAGGCAAGACCGGCATCAATTTCAACGGCTACAAGAACGAAATCGGGACATTCACCGAGCCACTCGCCTCGATCATATCCACAGGCTTTTTTGTGACCCTCTCGCAGCAGGAACTTCTCTCGGGCTATGCCGAGATGCTCAAGCATGCTCTGCTCGAATCGTCGGAGGAGCTGGCAAAATTGCTTTCCTACAGCGTGGTGTACCCCATTTTCGATCCCGAAAAATTGCTTGAGCTGCTCAAGCAGAGCGTGAGCGTCAAGCAGCGCATCGTGGATCAGGACCTCACGGAGTGTGGCGCCCGCAAGGCTCTCAATTTAGGCCATACCATCGGGCATGCTTTCGAGTCGCTCGGTTTCAAGCGCCAGTCGCCCGTGCCTCACGGCTATGCTGTGGCATGGGGATGCGTGGTGGCGCTGGTGATGTCGCATATGAAGCTGGGTTTCCCGGCGGATACGATGACTCAGTTTGCCAAATACGTCAATAAGAATTACGGTGCTTTTGCATTCAGCTGCGATGACTATCAGCAGTTGATCACCTACATGCAGCATGACAAGAAAAACGTGCGGCCCGGCGAAATCTGCTTCACCCTGCTTTCAGCTGTGGGCGAGCCGCACATCAATGAGTGTGTCAGTGACGACGATATCAAGGCGGCTCTCGACATTTACCGTGACCTGATGGGAGTCTGATGGCGAAGATTGCAAAAACAAATGTAGCGCGCCTGCTCGACAAGGCTAAGATCGAATACACACTCGTGCCTTACGAGGTGGACGAAAACGACCTTGCCGCCACACATGTGGCCGAGCAATTGGGCGAGGATATACGCACCGTTTTCAAGACACTGGTGCTCACCGGGGGGCCGCATACGTATATCGTGTGCGTCATTCCGGGCGACGATGAGGTTGACCTGAAAAAGGCCGCCCGGGCCGCGGGTCTCAAAAAAGTGGAAATGCTGCCCATGAAGGAGCTGCTCCCCCTGACCGGCTATATACGCGGGGGATGTTGCCCGATAGGCATGAAAAAGCCTTTCCCGACCTTTTTCCATAAGACAGCCACGGATTATCCTGTAATATATGTGAGCGCGGGGGTGCGCGGACTTCAGCTCCGCATCGAGCCGCACGCTCTGATTGACTACGTCGGGGCCACAACCGCCGATTTAACAAAAGAATAGCAAGCTCAGAAATACCATGAACACTTTTGGCAACATTTACAGATTGACCACAGCGGGCGAAAGCCATGGCCCGGCACTGGTCGGTATCATCGACGGCATGCCTGCGGGTGTGGTCGTCGACCGCGAGTCGATAGATTCGTATCTCGCTTTGCGATCGCCGGGGCGCGCAGGCGTGGGCTCAAGCTCGCGCAAGGAGCCGGATCATGTGGAGATACTCTCCGGCATGATCGATGGCCAGACTCTCGGCACGCCGATTGGGTTCATAATTCGCAATCAAGACGCACATTCCGAAGATTATGAGCATCTGGCTCATGCTTTCCGGCCGTCGCACGCCGATTTCACCTATCATATGAAATACGGCATACGCGACTATCGGGGGGGTGGCCGTGCATCGGCCCGCGAGACGGCCCTGCGTATCGTGGGGGGATCGTTTGCGCTGGCGGCATTGCTCAAGTATAATGTGCGGGTGATGGCGTTCACCACGCAGATCGGCAGCGTGCGACTCACCAGACCGCTCACCGAGCTGGACCTGGGCGATCAGGGTGCCAACATATGGCAGTATACGATGCGTTGCCCCGATCGCGATACCAACGAGCGGATGGAGGAGCTGGTGCAACGTGTGCAGGAAAGCGGCGATACGATCGGCGGTGTGATCACATGCATCATCAATGGGCTGCCTGCAGGTATAGGCGAACCGGTGTACGGGAAATTCCAGGCGCAGCTTGCCTCGGCTATGATGAGCATCAATGCCGTGAAAGGTTTTGATTATGGTATGGGCTTCGATGGTGTGAACCGCCTCGGCAGTGAGATGAACGATCCTTTTGTGCTCGATCATCAGGGCCACATCACCACTCTGACCAATCACTCAGGGGGCATCCAGGGCGGTATCACCAATGGGCGCGCCGTGGTGTGCCGAGTGGCTTTCAAGCCAATAGCCACTCTAATGCGCGAAGTGGAAACTCTGGATGAAAACGGCAATAAAGTGATTTTGCCCGCACGCGGGCGTCACGACAGCTGTGCGGTGCCACGTGCTGTGCCGGTGGTGCAGAGTATGGCTGCTATGGTAGCGCTTGATGCCTTACTGCAGGCGCAGTCCGGTAAGATCTGATATCTTGATTGTAGCGTCAGTGGGCGTCACCAGAACATAAGCCCGCCCGTCTCCGGCAGTGAACCTGCGGAGGAAGGCGGGCATTTTTTTCGCTCCCTCGGGAGTGTCGGCCACGAAATCGGCAAAGTCAACGAAAAGACGCTCGTAGGGTTTGCCCTGGCCGTCGGTCAGTAGAAACGGGCGGTCGGGGATGATAATTTCGCCGCCGAATATCATGGCTTCGGCATCGCCGGGCAACGGCTCGGATTGCGCGGGGGTAAAACCGGCAAGTACCGTCGGCACCACCACGATAGCCTTTTCTGACTGGATGAGATTGACGATGAGCAGCTGCGTGGCGTCGAGCCAGGTGTCGGATGCGGGATAATTGAGCGCTATCTTGGGACAATGCGGGTCAAGGTCGCGGAATACTGTGCCTGTGGGCGAAGCATCGATGGCCGCAAGTATCTCGAGATGTTCTTTTCGGTAATGATTCTGGAGGCAGATGGCCGATGAATATACTATGGCGAGCGCAATTGCCGTCAATGTGCAGAGTGCCGCGATGATTTTACGGGGGAAAATGGCCAGTACCACCCATGTAATTGCTACGAGGGCGAAGCCTTCGCCGAACCATCCCGAACGCAGATAGCCGAATCCGGTCGCGGCAGCCACAAACGCTCCTCCCAAGGCGGCGAAACATGACACGGCAAAGGTAGAGTCTTTGAATAGAGCGCGCAGGTGCCCGGGGCGGAAAATGAGAGCCAAGAGCAGAGCGACTCCCAGCAGCAGTGAGCCCGGGAGCGCCATGATCACAGCTTTGGGCGAAAGTGTCGGAGCCGTCGAAGCTCCAAACTTAGCCCAAATGCCGTATGACGAGAGCAAAACAGCCGTGCCGAGAGCGTAAGCACATATGATGGCCCATTGGCGGCGCGACAGCCGGAAGCGGTGGATGAGCGTATAGATACCGATGGCGAAAACGATGACCATGTCGGCTCCCTCGTGCATCAGAGCAGTAAAAAATGCGAAGATGCTCCAGCCGATGATGTGCCCACCGGGGCGGAGAAAGGTAACTACGAGCAGAAAGAGCATGGCCGATACGGGCACATAGTTGAGCGTGATGTCGTCGATAAACAAGCCCGCTCGCCAGGGCAGCAGCACGGCAAAGGCTCCCCAGAGCAGCAGTGGCACCGCATCGCGCCGGGGCAGAAGCATGGCGCCCGTGCGGAGCATCGCGGTGGTGAAGAGGGCGAGTAGCCCGGCGCGCAACCATTTGGCCAGATATACCATCCACGGTCCGCAGATGATGTTGGTCAGACGGCCGTTTTCCTCATAGCGCACGAAAGAGATGTATTCGGCAAGATTGCGGTGACATTTCTCAAAATAGTCGGCGAAGAGCAGATTGTCGACCTGATCCGGTGTGAGGAAAAACATCAGGAAGGTCGCGACGAAAATCAGCGGATATGTGATGTCGGGGAGTCGGAATTTCATTTTTTAGCAGTGATGGTGTCGTCGTCGGATACGGAGAGGGTGCCGTTGTCGACGAGGCGGCGCAGAGCCTCCAGGGCCGGGGCGAGTTTTTCGCCCGGGAAAATTGATGCGAATTGAGATATTCTGATACCTCCGCGCCGTGAGTTGACATTGGATAGCACGCGTACCTCATAAGCCTGCGGTGAGTCGGGATCGGGTTTTGCCTTTGCGCGGCAGAGGTCGCACTTGCCACATTCGGGAGCATCCATCTGGCCGAAATATCGGAGCATGGCCTGCACGCGGCATCCGTCGGAGCGGTAGGCGAAGTCGCGCATTGCCTCCATGCGGCGTCTGGCCTGCTCTAAGCGCAGCTCATATACGGCGCGCGGGATGATGACGTGCCGTGTCTCCTGGCGCGATTGCGGGAAAAGCACAAAGGGGTGGAGGCGCTTGGGCACGTACGATACGATGTTCATGCGCGATAGCAGGAGCAGATTCTGATACACCTGATCGGGGGTGAGGGCCGTGCGGTAGGCGATGGCCACCTCGTCGATGTAGACGTAGTCGGCGAATAGTCCGGAGTAATTGCGCAGCAGATCATTGAGGACCTTATCGGCCTCGCTGTCAAGCTCTATGGAGTAGAGCTCGCGGCGGTCGACTATGATCATGATACGTGCGCGGCCATCGAGTTCGTCGTGATAGTCGATCACTTCGGCGCGGGAGAGTATATGCAGGGCCGAGAGCGCCGGGCGCGGCTGATATCCGTAAGTCTTTACAAATTTTATGAAATTGCAGTCGTATACCTGATTGAAACCGGCGCCGACCGAGATGTTGAGAAAGACACAGAGCTTTTCGTAGACCGACAGGATGTATTCGCGCGGGGGGAACTCTTCGGAGAGGCGTCGCGACAGCACGGCCTTGTCTTTGGGCGATACGATCAGTACGGCGTAGGCCGGCAGTCCGTCACGCCCGGCGCGTCCTGCTTCCTGATAGTATTCTTCAAGCGACGAGGGCAGGTCGTAGTGCACTACGGTGCGCACGTCGGCTTTGTCGATACCCATGCCGAAGGCGTTGGTGGCCACCATGATGCGTGTCTGCGATGACTTCCAGGCATCCTGGCGCGCCATTTTGTCGTTGGGGTCGAGCCCGGCGTGATAGAAGTCGGCTGAAAGGCCCTGTTCGACAAGCGAGCGGGCAATTTCTGCCGCGCGCACGCGCGAGCGCACATATACTATAGCGCTTCCTGTGGTATTGGTGAGGATGCGGGTGAGCATCTGCTCCTTCACATCGGCGTAACGCACAAGGTAGCTGATGTTGTGGCGTTCGAACGACCGGCTGAAGATGGCCGGCCGGGTCATGCCGAGTTTGTCGGCTATGTCCTTGACCACTTCGGGAGTGGCCGTGGCGGTGAGCGCCAGCACCGGTACGCCGGGAAATGCTTTGCGAAGCTCGGCAAGCTTGAGATAGGAGGGACGGAAGTCGTATCCCCATTGCGATATGCAGTGAGCCTCGTCGACTACTATCATGGAGAGTCCCCACGAACGCAGTTCGGCCAAAAACTCACGGCCGGAAAGACGTTCGGGAGAAAGGTATACGATTTTTGCTATGCCGAGCCGGACGCGATCGAGCGCAAGTCGGCGTTCGGCGCGTGACTGTCCGGAGTAGATACACGCGGCGGCCACT
>CANSGE010000023.1 GCA_947646295.1 uncultured Bacteroidales bacterium | reverse complement strand
TGAGGAGTCCCTGCTGCACACCTTCGCCTGACACATCACGGGTGATCGATGGATTGTCGCCTTTACGGGCAATTTTGTCGATTTCATCGATAAAGACGATACCGCGCTGGGCTTTTTCGAGGTCATAGTCAGCTGCCTGAAGCAGGCGTGTGAGGAGGCTTTCGATATCCTCGCCCACATATCCGGCCTGGGTGAGCACTGTAGCATCGACTATAGTGAAAGGCACGTCAAGCATTCGTGCGATGGTGCGTGCGAGCAGTGTCTTGCCCGTACCTGTGGGACCCACGATGATGATATTGCTCTTTTCGATATCCACACCGTCATCGCCGTCGGATTTCTGCATCAAGCGCTTATAATGATTGTATACGGCTACCGAAAGGTACTTTTTTGCTTGGTCCTGGCCGATAACATAATTGTCAAGGAATTTCTTGATTTCGGCCGGTGCGGGTACCTTGCCTTCCATCTGTTGGCGGAATTCCTCCTTGGAAACCTCGTCTTTGCCGGGATTTTCCTGCATCATCATGTCGTGGATAGCCTCCACGCACTCGGTGCATATATATTTCGAGCCGTCATTGGCCGGCACGAGGTAACGCATCTGCGATGCGTCGCCCGGGCGCAGACACCACGAACATATATCGCCGTTTTTCTTATTTGATGCCATGGTGGATCAGTGTTTGGCTTTGATGAGCACTTGATCGATCATGCCGTATTCTTTCGCTTCCTCTGAGGTCATCCAGTAGTCGCGGTCGGAGTCGCGTTCTACTTTTTCGAATGGCTGTCCGGAGTGGTCGGCGATGATCGTGTAGAGTTCGTGTTTGAGCTTCTGGATCTCACGTGCGGTGATCTCGATATCGGAAGCCTGACCTTGAGCTCCGCCCATGGGCTGATGGATCATCACGCGGGAGTGTTTGAGGGCGAATCGCTTGCCTTTCTCGCCGGCCACGAGGAGTACTGCTGCCATAGAGGCTGCCATGCCGGTGCATATTGTGGCCACGTCGCTGGATATATATTGCATGGTGTCGTAGATGCCGAGACCTGCATATACAGAGCCGCCGGGTGAATTGATGTAGATGGATACGTCTTTACCGGGGTCAGCTGAGTCGAGGTAGAGAAGCTGAGCCTGGATGACGTTGGCTGTATAGTCATTGACCTCTGTTCCGAGGAATATGATGCGGTCCATCATCAGTCGGGAGAAGACGTCCATCTGGGCTACGTTGAGCTGGCGTTCCTCGATGATGCTGGGGTTGATATAGTTTGCACTGATTTGAGATGTAATGGCGGCGGCATACTGATCGAGCGCAAGGCCGTTCATGCCGAGTCCTTTTACTGCAAAGTTTCTGAAATCGTTGTGTTGCATATATGGAAGTTATTTTTATAATCTAATTTATCTGTCAAATTCTTTTCAAAGTTAGTAAAATTTTCATGATTCTACAATACAATCAGAAAATTTTCTAAAGATAAAAAGACATGCAAAAGCCTCAGTCTGCAATCGTGCAGACTGAGGCTCCTGGAAATCTTATATAATATCTTATATATTATATGTGTATCAAGCTTCGGCTTCGGCGGGGGCGTCGGGACCCTGGGCTATCTTGCGGAATTCGTCGAGAGAAACTGTCTTTTCTTCGATGGTGACAGCCTGACGGATTGCGTCGAACATCTTGAATTCCTCGCACTGTGATGCGATCTGCTGGCGGAGGTTGCGGTCATTGAGGATGCGTTTAGCCATATCTGTCACGGTCTCTTCATCCATGTTGTACATACCGTACTGCATGAGCTGCTGGTGCGCGATGGCTTTTGCACGGCCGAGGAGGTCTTCTTCCTCAACCTTGACACCGAGTGTGGATGTTACGTCGCCGGAGATTACTTCCCACTTGATGCCGGGGAGCATGTGCTCGAAGTCGGCGTCGAGCTTTTCGGCTGTGAGGTCTTTATCGACAAGGAGGAGCCACTTCTTGAGGAGCTCGGTATCGAGAGTCATGTCGGAATATTTCTCGAAGAGGTAGTCGTGGGCGTCACGGTTGAAAAGCTGGAAGCTGTTGGGGGCGAGCTGTGCGGCGATCATCTTGCGCACGCCTTCCTTGTATTCTTCTTCATTGTGTACATTGTCCTTGCCAAATACATCGTCGTAGAAGTCTTGTCCGTGTTCAGCGGGCTTAAGGACGATGATTTCAGAGATGGCAAATTCAAAGTCGGCTTTCACATCGGCAGCTTTGTCCTTGTCGATGTTGAGCATTGATGCGAGTTCGGCAACGTTGCCGTCGGCAGCCTTGTAGGGGTTGTAAGTGATTTTGTCACCCACGTGTTTGCCGAGGAATTTGGCAGCTTCGTCTTTGTCTTTGAAAAGGAAGGGTGCAACGATACCGGCAACTACCTGGATGGCGTCAGCGTCTTCCTTGACGGTGCCGTCAGCGTTGAGTTCCATGATAGTACCTTTAACGACAGCCTTGTCATCAGTCTCTTCGCCGGGGACCTGAGCGCCGAAGCGTTCGCAGAGACCCTTGTCCTGCTCGGCAATCATCTCGTCGGTCACTTCAATGGTGTAGAAGGGGAGTTTGACTTCCTTGTCGAGCTTCATATTGAGCTCGGGCCAGAGAGCCACGTCATATGTAAAGGTGTAGTCGGTGGTCTTCTGGTCGATTTCCACAACACCGGCGGGGAGGGGCTGACCAAGGATGCGGATGTTGTTTTCTTTGATATATGAGAAAACGCCGTTGATAACTTCGTCGTTGATGACTTCGCTCTTGACGTCGCGGCCGAAGCGCTGACGGAGCTGGGGAAGTGCGATATGACCCTTGCGGAATCCGGGGATAGTGTGTTTCTTACCGATTTCCTTGAGTTTGGCGATAACTTTTTCTTCGTAATCAGCTTCGGTTACGTTGACGGTGATAATACCGCGGGCTTCGCCGGTTTTTTCGAATGTAATGTTCATGTTCGAATGTTATGTTTGTCGTTATATATTCTGTTTCTTACTTATTATATAATGTATGGTCGGAAAACCGCCTGCAAAGTTAATAAAAAAATTCCAACCTACAAGCAGTTTATACAACCTACGTTTCTGCGCCGTGTTTGTTGGACATAAAAAGGTAAATTTATTTGCGTTAAATTATTTTAAATCTTATGTGCTACATTTGGGTACATGCTGCGATATACCTTTGCATATGACAATCAAAAAACTCGAAGATATGAACCAAGCAATCGTATTACCACCGAACGTACTGAACACATTACGCGCCCTTCCTTACGACGAACGCCTGTCAGTGGCCTCAGCTCTTGCGGGCGAGCTGATACTCGGCACCGACACTCCGCAGGATCTCAGTCCGCAGGAGAGCATGATATATTCGATACTGCGCTTCTATGTGCGGCAGGCTTCAGAACGCTACTCGCGCATGTAAGGCAAATAATGCAGCGTAAATGAGGGTCTTGCACCGGCATATGTTATTAAACATATATACTTTTTTGCCATTTGATTTGTTTTATTGAAAATTAAATTATAATTTTAGCACCGTAAAAACAAAAACACCTCATTTTTAACCCTAAACAGTAAAAATTATGGCAAAGACCATCTCATTCCACGAGCTTCGCCGTCTGAAAGACAGCTTGCCCGACGGATCGATGCACCAAATCGCAGATAAGCTCAATACAACCGTTCAAACAGTCCGTAATTATTTCGGGGGAAGCAACTATGACTTCGGCAAAAACGTCGGCGTGCACATTGAGCCGGGTCCCGATGGTGGTATTGTGGTACTCGACGATTCGACAATTTATGACATGGCTGTCGAAATTTTAAAAGAACAGGAGGCTGAATAAACCCTCACACCTCCCGATAGAATTTATTACAAGACAATGCGCGCAATCTTTTACCCGATTCCGCGCATTGCTTGTACAATAAGAAAATATTTCAAACTTCATTATGCGACTGATCACCATTGCCATACACACTTATGAGCGCGCGCTGGCTACTAAAGCGCTGCTTGAGGCCGAGGGTATAGCCGTCGTGCTTCAGAATGTCAACCTTGAACAACCAGAGGTATCATCAGGTGTACGCATCCGTATAGCCGAGTCGGATCTGCCGCTCGCTCTGCGCGTGATTGAAAATGAAGAACTCTTCAAGCCCACGGCATCTCAATCAAATCCGCGCAAGGAACGTCATAGCATCTGTGTGCCGACAGATTTCAGCGAGCATGCTTTCAAGGCTGCTTGTGTGGCCGCGCGGCTGGCCAAGTCGCATGATGCCGACCTATGCTTCATACATTCCTACATTGCGCCACCGATGTCGCGCAATGTGCAGCTCAGCGACAATCTTACTTATGAGCTTATAGATGCCAAGGACGATCAGGAACTGCATGCGGAGGCCGAGGCCGAGATGCAGAAAATGGTCGCACGGCTCAAGGAACTCATGCGCCGCGGCGAAATTCCTGCGGTAAAATGCACATATGAGATATTGGAGGGCGTGCCGGAGGATGCTATAGTGGAATACGCAAAACTGAATCCGGCTTATCTCACCGTGATGGGAACGCGTACGTCAGGACGTAAGGAGCGCGAACTTATAGGCAGTGTAACTGCGGAGGTGCTCGATGAGAGCCGCTTCACGGTGCTGACAATTCCGGAGACATTGTCTATAGCCGATTCATCGGTATCGCCAAAGAATATTCTCTTTTTCAGCAATCTCGACCAAGAGGATATTCTCGCGATAGACACTCTATACCGCTATTTCCCCGAGCCGGGTGCCAAAGTGACCATAGTGCACGTGCCCCGGAGGGTACGGTTCACGGATCGCGCGGCCGGGCGTTCGGCGATCGCATTGAGTGACTATTGCAGTAAGAAATTCACCGATTATACTTTTGAGACAGTGCCCATGACTCAAAAGACCGCCATCGTGGAACTTGAAGCGATGCAGAAGCGTCATAGCTTCGACATGATAGTCGTGCCGAACCGTCGGTCGAATGCGTTCAGCCGTCTTTTCAATCCGGGACTGGCCCACAAGATACTTTTTGAGGCTGATATACCTATGCTGGTAATTCCTGTATGATCATCGCCAGAAGGATGGCGAGAAGATCACCAGAATGGTAAATATCTCCAGACGACCGATCATCATAAGAGCCGCCAAAACCCAATTGGCAGCGTCGGGTATCACTGCGAAATCGTCGCCATAGCCGGTCACGGATGCCCCGAAGCTCGTATTGGATATGCAGGCAAATGATGAGAAGAATGAGTCGACCGTGGGACAGCCCATTGCCGACAAAATTGTGCCGCCGGCGGCAATCAATACCATATAGAGGGCGAGAAATGCCACAACTTTTGTTACAAGATCAGGATTTGCAATCTTGCCGTTGACTTTGACGGTGTAGATTGCATTGGGGTGTATGCAGTGGCTGATTTCGTTCTTGAGCCAACGGTGCAGATATATCAGACGGTCGATTTTGGCACCGCCGGAAGTCGAGCCTGCGCATCCGCCGGAGAACATCATTATGAAGGTCAGCGCAAGCGGAAATTGCCCCCAATATACAAAATCTCTTGCTATATAGCCCGTGGATGATATCGTGGATACGACCTGGAAGAGTGGGGAGATTATGAGATCCTGCCAGCGGTGTGCCTGGCCATTGATGAGTATACTCACGTCGAAAAGTATCCAGCAGATCAGAATCGTGGCCATGAAGTATTTCAAGATTGTATTCGTCGTGAGTTTTTTCCAATTGCCGAGAATGGCTGCGAATATCAGGGAGAAATTAATACCGCCAAGCAGCATGAAAATGGTGATGACGATAGCAATATAATCGCTGTGATATGCAGCGATACCATCAGGCTGGGTGGTGAAACCTCCTGTCGACATCGTCCCGAATGCGTGGCATATCGAGTCGAAAATATCCATCGGCCCTATCCAGAGAAGCAATACCAGCAGACCGGTGAGAAAGGTGTATATGCCCCAGAGTGACATGGCTGTCTGACTGATGCGGGGCATGAGCTTATCGTGTGTGATTCCGGGCACTTCGGCATTGAACATCTGCATGCCGCCTGAATTGTTGAGCGCCGGTATTACCGCCAATGTGAAAAGAATGATACCCATGCCGCCAAGCCACTGTATCAATGCCTGCCACATCATCAAGCCATGGCCGAGCGGGGGAAGGCCGGTCGCGCGGATTGTGGCACCTGTAGTGGTGAAGCCCGACATCGCCTCGAAAAAAGCATCGCTGACGCTCATGTGTATGGGCGAGATCATGAAGGGCAGCATTCCGAATAGGGAGAATACCACCCATACGGAGCCTGTGAGCAGAAAACTCTCGCGCTTGCCGAAATTACCGGATTGTACCTTGAGCACACGGGATAGCAGCAGACCAGCACATCCAGTGATTGCTGCGGAGATAGCGAACGCTTCAACATCACTTTCGCCATATATCATGGCTGTGAGCAATGGTATGAGCATGAAGGCGGCCTCCAATACAAGCAGCCCACCCAATACCCGGAGCAACATCGCATAATTGAGCGATTTTCGTTTCTTTTTCATCTTATCCGAATAATTTCTCGACTTTGCGCAGCGCACCACCCAGACAGAAAAGCAGGACGCGGTCACCTGCCTCTATGACGGTATTACCGGTGATGAGCATGCCCCGGCCATCGCGGATGAGGCCTGCGAGAGTCATGCTTTTGTCAAGGTTGAGATCTTTCACGGCGGCGCGTGTGATTTTTGAGCCTTCTTTTACCTCAAGTTCCGCAACTTCGGCATCGGCCAATGCGAGGCACTTCGAGGTGCTTGAGTCTGCGTCGAGCAGTAGCTGGAAGATGGTACTCGACGCAAGTAGTTTCTTATTGATCACGGTATTGATACCAAGAGCTTCGGCCTGAGGTATGAACTGCATGTCCTCGACTTCGGCCACACTCTTCGGGATGCCCAGTTCCTTGGCGGTGAGGGTAGTGAGAATATTGGATTCGCTACTTGATGACAATGCTATGAAAGCGTCGGCCTCCTCAGCTCCCGCCTCAAGCATGATATCGGTATCGCGGGCATCGCCGTGTATTATACGTGCGTCAGGACATTTCAATGCCAATTTGCGGCATACACTCTTGTCATTGTCAATGATTGTGAATTTGAATCGTCCCTTTGCCATATCGGCGAGGCGGATCGCGATTTTGCTTCCGCCCATTATGATAACCTTGCGGATTTTGCGGTTGGTTTTGCCGCAGATTTCCACTAAAGATTCCACATTTTCACGGATAGTGGTGATATACAGGATATCTCCTTCATGTATTATGGCATCGCCACGCGGGATGATGGTCTCGTGGTTGCGGCGTATCGCAGATATGTGGAAGCCCCAGGGTTTGCTGGCCAATTCTTTCAATTGCATGCCGTTGAGCGGCGCCTTTTTACCTATCCGGACGCCTACGAGTATGATCTGGCCGTCGTGCAAGCCGTACCAGCTGCGTGCCCATGAATGTTCGAGCGACGTGATGATTTCTTTCGCTGCAAGGTATTCCGGATAGATGAGGCGGTCGACGCCCATTTTAGCCATCGTCTCCTTGTTGGCGGGATCCATGAATCCATAGTGAGCCACGCGTGCCACAGTACAGTGCGCGCCAAAACTTTTAGCGATACCGCACGCCACGATATTGGTAGATTCGTAAGGCGTGACAGCTATAAAAAGATCCGCTGATCCGACGCGCGCTTCCTTTTGGCAAAGAAAGGATGTGGGCTTGCCACATACGGTCATCAGGTTGCTGTCGAGAGGCGCCAGGCGTTCGGGGTCTTCATCGATCACGATGATATCTTGTTCTTCGTCGGAGAGCAGACGTGCGAGATGTGAGCCAACTTCGCCGGCTCCGGCAATGACAATTCTCATGTCTATGATTGTGCGTTACATACAGATTTCAAGGCCTCCGCAATTGATTCGGAGTCAATACCACATAGCTTTTTGAGTTGAGCAGGAGTGCCTTGGGTGATATATTCATCAGGAAGTCCGATGCGATAGATATGCGGGCTGAAGCCATTATCAGCCATCCACTCCGTAACGGCCGAACCGAGGCCGCCCTTGAGTGTGCCATCTTCGACAGTGATAATGGGGAGATGACTTTCGGCTGCTTCGCGCAGTATATTTTCGTCAATTGGCTTCAGAAAAAGCATGTCGTAATGCGTGGCGCTGATACCAGATTGAGCGATAGCCTTCTGGATATCGGTGGCGACGGTGCCGATGGAGAGGACAATAGCTTGACTTCCATCACTGAGTTTGCGCCCGCGGCCCTTAGTGACAGTCACCTCCGCAGCCTGCAGGTCGGCATGGGCCGTCCCACGTGGATAGCGGATAGCCATGGGGCCATCGGGGTGCTCTGCCGCGAGAGTCATGAGTGCTCGAAGTGTGGCCGAATCCGAAGGTGCCGAAACGGTCATCGATGGTACAGTGCGGAGATATGCAAGGTCAAAAGCTCCGTGGTGCGTCACGCCATCTTCTCCGACAAGTCCGGCACGGTCGATGCAGAATGTGACGGGAAGATTTTGTATAGCTACGTCGTGGATGATATTATCATATCCGCGCTGCAGGAAGCTCGAATATATCGCTACAAAAGGTTGCATGCCGTCTTTGGCAAGACCACCGGCAAAGGTCACGGCGTGCCCCTCGGAAATACCGACGTCGAAAACTCGCTCGGGAAGCCGTGCCTGCATCACATTAATAGATGTGCCGGACGGCATGGCGGCCGTTATACCGACGATCTTGGGATTCTTGAGTGCAAGTTCCAGAAGCTGTTCGCCAAATACGTCCTGATATTTCAATGCTGATTTCTTAGCCTTATCGTCACACTCGCGCTTGCCGGTCGACGGGTCAAATTTGCCTGGAGCATGCCATTTTGCAGGGTCGCGCTCGGCAGCTTCAAATCCTTTGCCTTTGATTGTGCGCAAATGCAGCAGGCGAGGCCCTTCCATATCCTTGATATCAGTGAGTATACGCACGATTTTGATTACATCGTGGCCGTCGAATGGGCCGAAATAGCGTATATTTAGTCCTTCAAAGATGTTTTGCTCGTGCACAAGGAGGCTTTTCAGGCTGTTGTTGAAGCGCAAGATGGCACCACGGCGGCGTTCGCTCACGAGATGCATCTTTTTCAACGTTTTATATATGTTGAGACGCAGCTTGTTGTAGCCCGGGGTTGTGGTAAGATGCGCGAGGTACGAATTGAGAGATCCTACGTTGCGGTCAATCGACATATCGTTGTCGTTAAGTACAATCAGGAGATTATTGGGGGTGTTGGCCGCATTGTTGATGCCTTCGAAAGCCAGACCTCCGCTGATTGAGGCATCGCCTATCACGGCTACGACATTCCTCTTGTCATTGTTGAGGCGGGCAGCGACAGCCATACCGAGAGCCGCCGAGATTGAATTGGAGGCATGCCCGGCCGTAAAGGTATCGTATTCGCTTTCGCTCGGGGTAGGGAAGCCGCTCAGGCCTCCCATTGTGCGGTTGGTGGCGAAGCTGTCGCGGCGTCCGGTGAGCAGTTTGTGTCCATATGCCTGGTGTCCGACATCCCACACGATACGGTCGTCGGGTGTATCAAATACATAATGCAGTGCCACAGTCATCTCCACGGCGCCCATGCTTGATGCAAAGTGGCCCGGGTTGACCGCGCAGGAATTGATGAGGAATTGGCGTATTTCATCGCAAAGCGCCGGAAGTGATTCCAGCGGAAGTTTGCGCAGGTCGGCAGGGGAGTTTATCTTATCGAGCAGCTTGCCCGTTGAATCTTCATTTGTCTTGTCCATTTTTGACATACTTTTTATATAAGGGAACAAAAACAATGATACCCGATGCTACTATCACAAATGCTGTGTAAAGCGTAAAACGCTCACTACCCAATATGATCCGCACTACCAAAGCGAGCCATATCAGTCCTAATATCACAAATCGGGCTATTACTGAAGTTTTCATTTATCGGCAAAGATACGTATTTTTTTCTTTAATTCGTCGGATTTGCACTATAAAAATATAAATATGTCTTCTTTTATCAATCTAAAATATTTTTACTAAAATGTTGTGAAATTTGAAATAAATTTGTAATTTTGCGCTGAAATTGTTGAAAAGAATGGCAGATCTGCCATTCGATAATTGTAAATTATAAAAATTGTATATTCCAGAATGAACGTTCAAGAATTTATCGACGACCTCCGCAGTCGTTTCCCGCACGAACCTGAGTACATTCAAGCAGTCGAAGAAGTCGTTTCAACCATCGGCGATGTTTACGACCGTTATCCGGCCTTCAAAAATGTCAATCTGCTTGAGCGTCTATGCATCCCTGACCGTATCATTTCTTTCCGCGTAAGCTGGGTCGACGACAAAGGTCGAGTACGCAACAATATGGGCTACCGCGTGCAACACAACAACGCGATAGGCCCCTACAAGGGCGGTATTCGATTCCACTCTTCCGTAAATCTATCGATTCTCAAGTTTCTTGCTTTCGAGCAAACATTCAAAAATTCACTCACGACACTCTCGATGGGCGGCGCCAAAGGCGGCAGTGATTTTTCTCCGCGCGGCAAAAGCGACATGGAAATCATGCGATTCTGTCAGGCATTTATCACAGAACTGTGGCGTCAGCTGGGTCCCGACATGGATGTGCCCGCCGGTGATATCGGTGTAGGTGCCCGGGAGGTTGGCTATATGTTCGGCTGGTATAAGAAGATGACCCGCGAGTATAATGGCACTTTCACCGGAAAAGGCCTGGATTTCGGAGGTTCTCTCATACGTCCGGAGGCAACAGGATATGGCAATGTATACTTTTTGCTCAATATGCTTGCAACGCGTGGCATAGATCTCGCAGGAAAGAAAGTAGCTATTTCCGGCTCCGGTAATGTGGCTCTCTATACAGCCGAAAAATTACTCTCGCTCGGAGCGAAAGTCGTTTCGTTCAGCGACAGCGACGGCTCTATCGTTGTGCCTGAAGGTATCACAAAAGAGCAGTTCGACGAAATATTCGACCTCAAAACCATGTATCGTGGCCGTATCTCGGAATTTGCAGAGAAACACCCGGATATATGCACATATTATCCGCGCGAGCGTCCGTGGAGACATGTGCAAGCCGACATCGCCATGCCCTCGGCCACTCAGAATGAGCTTGATGGTGAAGACGCACGCGCGCTCCTCGCCAATGGCTGCATTGCAGTGAGTGAGGGTGCCAATATGCCGTCGACGCCCGAGGCAATCCGCGAATTTCAGAATGCCCGCATACTCTATGCACCCGGTAAAGCTGCCAATGCCGGCGGCGTGTCCGTGAGCGGCCTTGAAATGGCTCAGAATTCACAGAAGCTCAGTTGGACAGCCGAAGAAGTGGATGCCCGTCTCAAAGGCATCATGGCCGATATTCACGAGCAATGCGTCAAATACGGTACGGCACCCGATGGATATATCGACTATGTGCGCGGAGCCAACACCGCAGGCTTCCTCAAGGTGGCGCGTGCAATGTACGCCCAAGGTGTATTATGATTTCAATTATACCGTATAAAAAAAATTGCCGCTATGATAGCGGCAATTTTTTTATCCATATGTATTGCGGCTTTTAGCCGAATTTACTGATTTTACGGAGTTGCGGTTCGTTGAGGAGCTTTATGCGACGGCCATCGACTGCGATGAGACGCTCATTGACGAATGTCGATAAGGTGCGTATAGCATTGGCAGTTGTCATATTGGAGAGGTTTGCCAGGTCTTCGCGGGCCATATAGATTTTGAGAGTGGATTGGTCGTCCTCGTAGCCATAATTGTCACGCAGTACGATCAATGCTTCCGCAAGGCGTCCGCGGATATGTTTCTGAGTAAGGTTCACAATGCGAGTATCCGAACCGCCAAGATTATGCGACAATTCCCTGATAAAGAACCATGCAAGATTTATATTTTTGTCGATCAATTCCTTCACGATAGAAAGTGGAATAGCTCCGAGCGTCGATGGCTCGAAAGCGGCCGCACTTGATACGTAAGGCTCTTCGGCAAAATAAGCTCTGTATCCGAAATATTGCACAGGGCGTATCAGGCGAAGGATCTGCACACGTCCTCCGACTCCTGATTTGAATTTCTTGACTTTGCCTTTCAGCAAGCACCAAAGATATTTCGGCTCGTCACCTTCGGCGTAGATCAACTGATTTTTCTTGTAGGTCTGGATATTGAAATTCTCCATGATCAGTCGTTTCTCGTCACCGTTGAGGATCGACCAGATTTCGGCCATATCTTCGTTTATAACTTTTTCTATCGCGGATTTAATCATAGCATAGGCTCTGGTAAATTCAGAAAACGAAACGCAAATGTGTTGTATAACACAATTACACAGCACAAAGATAGTAAAATTTGATTAAATTCTCCAAATCTATACCAAAAAATATCAAAAATAATAGCGCATACCGACATTTTTATCGTCGATACGCGCTATTATATAATGTATTGGTCTTGTTATTTAAGGGCGTCGAGAGTGGCCTGCAGAGCTGCGAGTTTTTCTTCAGCGTCGGCAAGTTTCTTGCGTTCGTTGGCTACGACAGCTTCCGGAGCACCGTTGACAAACCTTTCGTTGGAAAGTTTCTTTTCCACGGATTTTTTGAAGCCTGTCAAATAGTCGATTTCTTTTGCAATACGAGCTTTTTCAGCATCGATATCGATAGCCGATGCGAGCGGTATGTTGAATTCGAGCGTGCCTACGAGGAAAGAAGCGGCTGCCGCATCTTTCTCGCACTTTGTGTTTATGGCTTCAAGATTGGCGAGTTTGCTTACGAGCGGCACTATCTCTGCCGGAATTTCACCAAGGATATTGAGGGTGAGGGTGTCTTTGGCAGGAATGTTCTTCTTGGCGCGCACGCCGCGGATACCCGATATGATTTCTTTTGCCAACTCGATGCGGTCGAGCAGGTCGTTGTCCTTTTCGATAGCATGAGGCATCGGGGCATACATGATTGATTCGCCATCGGCACGTTGGTCGAGGTGCTGCCACAATTCTTCGGTGATGAACGGCATGAAGGGGTGGATCAAGCGCAGCAGTGCATCGAAATAACGGCGGGCGTCGTCGAGGCTCTTGCGATCGACCGGTTTACCATATGCCGGTTTGATCATCTCGAGGTACCATGATGAGAATTCATCCCAGAAGAGGCGGTATACCGCCATCAGAGCTTCATTGATACGGAATTTTTCCATCAGGTCGTTGACTTCCTCGATGGTGGCGCTCAGGCGCGATTCAAACCATTTGGAAGCGAGAGCTGCTACGGTATCCTGCGAGGCGTTTTCATCGACATCCCAGCCATTGATGAGGCGGAATGCATTCCATATTTTGTTGCAGAAGTTACGGCCCTGTTCGCAGAGCTTGTCGTCGAACATGATATCGTTGCCGGCCGGAGCTGAAAGCATCATGCCCATGCGCACGCCGTCGGCTCCAAATTTTTCGATGAGATCCAGCGGGTCGGGGGAGTTGCCGAGGGTCTTCGACATCTTGCGACCTATCTTATCACGTACGATGCCGGTGAAATATACATGCTTGAAAGGTTCCTTGCCGATGTATTCGTAACCGGCCATGATCATGCGTGCCACCCAGAAGAAGATGATATCGGGGCCGGTCACGAGCGTGGCGGTAGGATAATAATATGAGATTTCCTCGTTGCCGGGGTTATTAATGCCGTCGAAGAGGGTGATAGGCCAGAGCCATGAAGAGAACCATGTATCGAGAGCATCCTCATCCTGGCGCAAATCGGAAGGCTGCAGCTTCTCGCATCCGGCGATAGCGCGCACCTTGTCGACAGCTTTTTCGAGATTTTCAGCCACTACGATGCTTTCCTCTGCCGCTCCGGGGGCGGTATAGTACCATGCCGGGATACGGTGTCCCCACCAAAGCTGGCGGCTGATGCACCAATCCTGTATGTTTTCAAGCCATATACGATAGGTATTCTTATACTTCTCGGGGATGAATTTGATCACGTCGTCCATCACCGGGGCGAGTGATTCGTCGGCAAAGTGTTTCATCTTCACGAACCACTGCAGGGAAAGACGCGGTTCGATAGGCACCTTGGTGCGTTCTGAGAGGCCGATGTTATTGGTGTAGTCTTCCACCTTTTCCATCAGACCTGCTTCCTCGAGGTCTTTCGAGATGGCTTTGCGGCAGTCGAAACGGTCCATGCCTACGTACATACCTGCACATTCGGCCACGGTAGCGTCTTCGTTGAAGATATCTATAGTCTCAAGGTTGTGCTTCTGACCGAGCATGTAGTCGTTCTTGTCATGAGCCGGGGTAACCTTGAGGCAACCGGTACCGAAGTCCATTTCCACATAGCGGTCCTCGATGACGGGGATTTCGCGGTTGACGAGCGGCACGATCACCTTCATGCCTTTCAGCCATTGGTTCTTGGGGTCCTTGGGGTTGATGCACATCGCGGTATCGCCCATGATGGTTTCAGGACGTGTAGTGGCTACTACTGCGTAGCGACGACCATCAGCATCGGTATGTATCACGTCGCCTTCGGTGGCAGGGGTATATTCGCAGCCGTCAGCAAGGTAATAGCGAAGATAGTAGAGTTTGCTCTGTTCCTGTTCGAAGAAAACTTCATCGTCGCTGATCGCCGTTTTGTTGACGGGATCCCAATTGACCATACGCAGACCACGGTAGATAAGGCCTTTGTCATAAAGGTCGCAGAAAACCTTGATCACGCTTTCCGAGCGCGATTCGTCCATTGTGAATGCTGTACGGTCCCAATCGCATGAAGCCCCGAGCTTGCGGAGTTGCTGCAGGATGATGCCGCCATGGGTATTGGTCCAATCCCAAGCGTGTTCGAGGAATTGCTCACGTGTGAGGTCTGTCTTCTTGATACCCTGGGAGGCGAGTTTAGCTATCACTTTAGTCTCGGTGGAGATCGAAGCGTGGTCAGTGCCCGGTACCCAAAGAGCATTGAATCCGAGCATGCGGGCGCGACGCACGAGAATGTCCTGGATCGTATTATTGAGCATATGGCCCATGTGCAGGATACCCGTCACGTTTGGCGGGGGGATAACTATAGTGTATGGCTGACGGGCATCCGGCGTCGAACGGAAAAGTTTATGCTCCATCCAGTAAGCATACCATTTGCCTTCTACCTCAGATGGATTGTAGACAGTAGCAAGTTCTTTCATATTATATGATATTTTGCGCTTGAGATGGCGGGGCAAGTGCTGCGTACCGCTTCAAGTGATTGGTTTTAAAAATTTGGATGCAAAGTTAGTAATTTTTCATAAGTTTTTGTAAATTTGCATCGTAAAAACTACGATAGATGGTAGAAAGTACTCAAAAAAGATTGTGCAGGTATAGCTTGGGCGTGGCCTTGAGTGGTGGAGGCGCGCGCGGCTTGGCTCATGCCGGAGCACTTGCCGCTATCGAGGAGGCAGGTCTCCGGCCCGATGTCATCGCCGGTGTCAGTGCGGGCAGTATAGCTGCCGTGCTCTACGCAGCCGGACGCACTCCTGCCCAGATATTAGACATTTTCAAGGATAAAGGTTTCAGGGATTTTGTGGATTTGCGTCCGCGCAAGGGCGGCATTTTCTCCATGCTGCCTTTCATGAAGATTCTGAAAAAGAATATAGGCCAGTACAATCTTATTGAAGAACTGCCGATACCCACCTACGTAGGCGTGACGGATTTTGATCATGGCATACCAGTGGAATTTCATTCCGGGGAAATCATCCCGAGAGTGATGGCCTCATGTTCGATCCCGATCGTATTTCGTCCCGTCGAGATTGACGGCGTACATTACGTCGACGGAGGTGTGCTGCGCAATCATCCGGCGTGGATCATCCGCGAACAATGCCAGACATTGATAGGCATCAATGTCAGTCCGCTCAAGAGTGTTCACAATCCCGACTCACTCTATGGCGTGGCGATGCGCACCTACAATCTGATGGCGAAAGCCAACCAGCGAAATGATATGAACCTCTGCGACGTCTCTGTAGAGACTCCCGAAATAGCAGGTTACAGGACGTTTGACCTGCGTTTTATACAAAATTTATTTCTCAGCGGATATATACACACCCGAAAAGCTCTCCGAGAAGCGGGTTTATGGAAAAAGTGAATATCCCCACAGTGCAAATTACCAAAATGAAGTCATCAAATAACCAGAAACCCATCATTTATCAGCTCCTGCCACGTCTGTATACAAATTATACAGAGAATCCTCAGCCCAACGGGACTATCGAGCAAAATGGCTCAGGCAAGCTCAACGACATCAATGATACGATTCTGAAGGAAATACGGTCGATGGGTGTCACCCATGTGTGGTATACCGGCGTCATAGAACACTCGCATACCCCCGACTATACCGCTTACGGTATTCCGCGTCACAACGCGCATATCATCAAGGGTAAAGCAGGCAGCCCCTATGCCATTACCGATTATTATGACATTGATCCCGACTTGGCTGTTGACGTCGATAAACGCATCGACGAATTTCGTGCTTTGCTTGATCGCTCGCACCGCGCAGGTCTCAAGGTGATCATCGACTTCGTGCCCAATCACGTGGCCCGTGAATACCATAGCGACAGCGCACCTAGCGGAGTTGAAGATCTCGGCCACAATGATGACAAAGGGATGTTTTTCTCGGCGTCAAACAACTTTTTTTACATCACACGTCAGCAGTTTTCACCCGTCGATGTCGATTTAGGCTCGGGAGATGATGCTTACGTGGAATTTCCCGCCAAAGCATCGGGCAATGACTGCTATACGGCATTCCCGGGCAAATACGATTGGTACGATACCGTCAAGCTCAATTACGGGATAGACCCGGCAAACGGGTCGAGACATTTTGACCCGGTGCCTCCGACATGGTTCAAGATGCTGCATATCTTGCGTTACTGGGCCGCCATGGGCGTTGATGGCTTCCGGTGCGACATGGCTCACATGGTTCCCGTCGATTTCTGGCGCTGGGCTATCCCTCAGGTCAAGGCCGTCAATCCCGATATCATCTTCATAGCGGAAATATATGATATAGCGCTCTATCGCACCTATATTTATACAGCCGGTTTTGATTACCTATACGATAAGGTAAATCTCTATGATCGCCTCCGTGACATAGAGACATCACACCATTCGGCCGCAAATATCACCTCTTGCTGGCAGACGGTG
>CANSGE010000022.1 GCA_947646295.1 uncultured Bacteroidales bacterium | reverse complement strand
GCTACGAGAAGACTGAATTTGAAATCGACTACGATAACGATGACGACGTGATGGTACGCGACGGCGAATACACCTTCACTGCCAAACGCATGTTCAACGAATTCGGCCTGATGACTTCATACACCAGCCGCGACGTGAGCATTTATGATGACAGCTCAAACGAGGAAATCCAGAACGAACTGGGCGAAGTGACCCTCAACGAAGACGGATATCCTAAAGAGTACATCACCAAGTACAGCTACAACGATGGCGACTACACCAACAGCACCCGTGTCCTGTATGATGACTATGTGGCTATCGCAGGCGTGGAAGATGTGGCAGCCGATGCAGACGCTACTGTAGAATACTACAATCTCCAGGGCATGCGCGTGGCTGAGGACAATCTCACCACCGGCATTTACATCCGCCGCCAGGGCAGCAAGAGCTCGAAGATCCTTGTAAAATAAGAATCAACCTGATAAAGAAGCCTCTCAAGTGCTGTCATATGGCACACTTGAGAGGCTTTTTTTTTATTGTTGGGAGGTGATTGTCAGCCTATCTTGTAGTAGGTGAAGCCGTGCTCGCGGGCCTCGGAGGCGTCGTAGATATTGCGGCCGTCGAGGATAAGGCGCTCGGCCATGACGCGGTCAAGCACGGGATATGACGGGACACGGAATTCGTTCCACTCGGTGACGAGCATGAGCGCATGTGCACCTACGGCGGCTTCGTAGCGGTCGGCGCAATAGGTGACGGCGTCGCCGAGACGGCGGCGGCACTCATTCATGGCAATGGGATCGTAGACCCTGACATTGACACCGGCGCGCAGGAGGCTATCAATGAGTACGAGGGCCGGTGCCTCGCGCATATCATCGGTCTCGGGTTTGAACGACAGGCCCCAGATGGCCACAGTCTTGCCGGCGAGCTCACCGCCGTAATGGCGCGTGAGCTTCTCGAAAAGGATAGATTTCTGGCGTTCATTGACTGACTCGACGGCACGTAGCAATGGCATCGGGTAGCCTTGCTGCTCGGCAGTCTTGATGAGAGCCTTGACATCCTTGGGGAAGCATGATCCGCCGTATCCGCAACCGGGATAGAGAAATTTCTTGCCTATGCGGGTGTCGGTGCCTATGCCGAGGCGCACCATATTGACGTCGGCCCCCACGAGCTCGCATAGGTTGGCGATCTCGTTCATGAACGAGATACGTGTCGCGAGCATTGAATTGGCGGCATACTTGATCATCTCGGCCGATGGGATATCGGTGAAAATCATACGGTCGCTGCGCAGCAGGAAGGGCTTATAGAGGCGTGCCACTGTCTTGCGGGCGCGCTCGCTCTCGGTGCCGATTACCACGCGGTCGGGCGACATGAAATCCTTGATGGCTGCACCTTCCTTCAGAAATTCGGGATTGGAGGCGACATCAAAAGGTATGTCGACACCGCGGCGGTCCAGCTCCTCGCGGATGACGGCCTTGACTTTGGCCGCCGTACCGACGGGTACAGTGGATTTTGTGACCAAAATAGTATATTTCTTGATATTCCGGCCAAAAGTACGTGCTACGGCGAGTACGTATTGCAGGTCGGCGGAGCCATCTTCGTCGGGAGGGGTACCTACAGCCGAAAAAACGACCTCGACATCATCGAGACATGCCGTGAGATCAGTGGTGAAGTGGAGGCGTCCGGCCTCGGTATTTTTCTTGACAAGCTCGTCGAGGCCGGGTTCGTAGATAGGAATCCGGCCTGCGAGCAGATTATCGATTTTAGATTGGTCGACGTCGACGCAGGTCACGTCGATGCCCATTTCAGAGAAGCAAGTGCCGGATACGAGTCCGACGTATCCGGTGCCTACGACAGCTATGCGCATATCAGGACTGTTCGATGAGGAAACGTTCGGCGTCGATAGCGGCGCGCGCTCCTGAAGCGGCTGCCACGATAGCCTGGCGATAGTGCGGGTCGGCTACGTCGCCGGCAGCGAATACGCCCGGGACGTTGGTGGCCGTCGAGGGAGACTTCACCTTGATATATCCGCCTTCGTCGAGGTCGAGCGCGCCATCGAAGAGGGCTGTATTGGGCTGATGACCAATGGCGAGGAAGAAGCCGTCGATGTCGATGTTGTAGTGGTCTTCGCGGGGAGTGCCCTTGAACGAAACGACACGCGCACCCTCGAGTACCTCGTCGCCGAAGAGTGATTCGGTATTTGTGTTGAAAAGAATCTCGATCTTAGGATTGTCGGCCACGCGCTTTGCCATGACCTTTGATGCGCGGAGCACGTCGCGGCGCACGATGAGATACACTTTCTTGGCCAGTGTGGAAAGGTAGAGGGCTTCCTCGCAAGCGGTGTCGCCGCCGCCTACTACAGCTACGGTGCGGTTGCGATAGAAGAAACCGTCGCAAGTGGCGCAGGCTGATACGCCCATGCCCATATATTTCTGTTCGTCGGGGAGACCGAGGTATTTGGCCGTGGCGCCGGTGGCAATGATGAGGGTTTCGGCATACAGAGTCTCATCACCGGCCACTACCTTGAAGGGACGCGCGGAGAGGTCGACTTCGGATACGATAGCAGTGCGTATCTCTGTGCCGAAGCGCTCAGCCTGACGCTTGAGGTCCTCCATCATCTGCGGGCCTTGAATACCCTCGGGATATCCGGGGAAATTCTCGACTTCGGTAGTAGTGGTGAGCTGTCCGCCGGGAGCGGGGCCTTGGATGAGTACGGGATGAAGATTAGCGCGGCAAGCGTAGATGGCGGCTGTATATCCGGCAGGACCGGAGCCTATGATAAGGCATTTGATAGTGTCCATAGTTAGTCAGTTATCTTAGATCTATAGTTTCGGATGCGGGAAATTTCTTTGCGTCGTAGACGAATGTGGCAGGCTGCACTGCCGCGGTGCGGGTGATTTTGGTGACCACCACAGCAGCGGTGCGTCCTCCGGACAATGTCACGATGATTTTTTCGGGGAGATTTGTAGCGGGATCAATCGAAATGACGGCTTTGCGGACCGACATGGCTGATGAGCGGGCGACAAGTTCGACGCGCTTGAGGCCATTTTCGGGTGTGAGAAGCCGGCAGGTGTATGATTTCGAGTAATGGTTGAGGATTACGAAAGGATTGGATTCCAGAAGTTCATCCTCAGTTGGGTCGGTGATTGAGAGCGATGCATTATCGCCTGCGAGGGTCCACTGGGTAGTGCCATCGTACCAGATTTTTGTGGCTCCGGCGTCGATGAAAAAGCGTTGTTTGGCCATGGTCATGGAGCAATCGACCTTCATACCGTCGACATTATAGTAGAATGTGGCCTTGATAGCCTTGGCGGCGTTGACGGTGGAGGCGCACCGCGCCAGGACGGAGGAAGCCGACTCGGCGGCTGATGCCGAGAGGGCCACGAGTGAGATGAGAAGAAATAAAAGAGATTTTTTCATGACAAACTAACGCGTAAGGTGTTCAAAGAGTTTTGAGGAGGTCTTCGAGCGCGATCTGGTCGATGAGAATCGAGCGCGGTTTCTGACCGTCGGCAGGTCCGACGATGCCTGCGGCCTCCATCTGATCCATGATTTTGCCGGCCTTATTGTATCCGATGGCAAAGCGGCGCTGGAGCATGGATGTAGAGGCAGTTGTGCCCTGGGTGACTACGAAGCGTGCGCAATCGTCGAAGAGTTCGTCGCGGCGGGAGAGATCGATGGAGCCGGGAGCAACGGCACCTTCATTCTTGGGCTCGGGCAAGAGATAGGCGGTGGGATAGCCGATCTGATTGTCGATATGATTGACGATAGCCTCGACCTCGGGTGTGTCGATGAAGGCGCACTGCACGCGCTCGAGCTTGCTGTTGTGACTGAAAAGAAGGTCGCCGCGGCCTATGAGACGGTTGGCTCCGGGCTGGTCGAGGATGGTGCGCGAGTCCACCATCTGCGATACACGGAAAGCGATACGTCCCGGGAAGTTGGCCTTGATCATACCGGTGATGATATCGGTGGATGGACGCTGGGTGGCGATAATCATGTGCATACCCACGGCACGTGCCTTCTGGGCGATACGTGCGATATGGACGGAGATGTCCTTGCCGGCTGTCATGATGAGGTCTGCAAACTCGTCGACGACCACGACGATATACGGCAGGAACTTGTGACCCTTCTCGGGATTGAGGCGGCGCTGCGTGAACTTGCGGTTGTACTCCTCGAGATTACGCACACCGGCGCTTTTGAGCAGGTCGTAGCGGTTGTCCATCTCGATGCAGAGACTTTGCAGGATGGTGAGGGCTTTTGAGGGCTCGGTGACGATGGGCTCTTCCTCGTCGGGGAGTTTGGCGAGATAGTGATGCTGGATGCGGCTGTAGAGGCTGAATTCGACCATTTTGGGGTCGATGAGCACAAATTTGAGCTCGCCGGGGTGTTTCTTGTAGAGGAGGGATGCGATGATACAGTTGAGACCCACGGACTTACCCTGGCCGGTGGCACCTGCGACGAGCAGGTGGGGCATGCGGGCGAGATCCTCGATGAAGATATCATTGTTGATAGTGGCGCCGAGGGCCATGGGAAGGGCCATCTTGCACTCACGGAACTTGCGGGAGTTGATGACTGAGAACATCGATACCGTCTGAGGCTCGCGGTTGGGCACCTCGATACCTACGGTACCTTTGCCGGGAATCGGGGCGATGATACGTATACCGAGGGCGGCGAGCTGGAGAGCGATGTCGTCTTCGAGGCGTTTGATCTGGGCGATGCGCACACCTTCAGCCGGGACGATCTCGTAGAGGGTGACTGTGGGGCCGACTGTGGCCTCGATGCGGGAGATGGCTATGCCGTAGTCGGCGAGGGTCTTGACGATGAGGTCTTTATTTTCCTGCTGCTCGTTAGGGTCGATGGAGGTCTTTGCAGGGCGGTCGACGAGGAGGTCGACTCCGGGGAAGCGGTAGTGCGAGAGCTCGTCGCGGATATTGAAGGGCTCCAGCTCGGTCTCGGGCTGCGAGGGCGATGACTGCTGCCCGGCAGGGACTTCGCCGATAGGATTGGAGTTGACGGTGAAAATCGGCTCGGCGGGTGTCTCAGGTGTTGTGGCGGCCTGTTGCACAGTTTCCTGTGCAGGAATCTCATGCTCGGGAGTTGTAACAGATACAGGCACCTGAGGCACATCGGCTACTGCCGGAGTGACGGCTATAGTGGCAGGCGTGGGCTCTGCCTGCTCTTCATCGTCGATGTTGAAGCCTACGATAGGAGCAGTGACGGGAATGTCGGCCCGATGTACAGGCTCGGTGCCGGACTCATCGGTGGCGGCTTCGGGGACGTCGGCCAGCGAAGTATCGGGGCGGCGTCCGGCGGCTGCGGCGCTGGCCATGGCCTCGCGGGCCTTGGCCACGCTACCGGTGATGTTGCGGAAGAATGCGCGGAGCTGCTGGATGTATATTACGGCAAGGATGCCGGCAAGCATTACCGATACGGCAAACGCTCCAACGACATCTCCGACGGAGAATAGCCATTGGTTGATGTACCGGCCATGGTCGCCTCCCCAATGAATTGATGTCTCGGCATTGTAGGTGAGCAGGCCGAGTATGATGGATGTGGCTATGGCCGTGAAAAGGCATTTGAAGGTGAATGACCAGAAGCGGCAGCGGACGAGGCCGAAGAGCGCAAGGCCAAGAAATCCGGTGTAAATCACGGATATGAATGAGCCGAGACCGAGGCCTTCGACCAAAAGCATATGGGCGAGCGAGGCGCCTGCCGGGCCGCCGGGATTCTCCACCTGATCACCTGCGGCGACAATCTCCATGGGCGACTTCTCGGCCACAAGGCTCTGATCGGCCACGCCCGTCTTGAGATAATTGAAGGTGACAATGAGGATGACCAGACTGAGCACTATGAGTATGATGCCGAGAATGTGGCGTGTATTGGAGCTGCGGAAGAACTCGACAACGGGGTTGAGAGAAATCTTGCTGCCGGGCTTTTCGGGTCGGGACGGACGGGAGGGCTGTTGCGAGGGTCTGGGGCGGGGCTTGCGCGGGCGCGGTTCGCCGGCAGAGGATTCGGCGGAGCGTGTACGTGCCGCGGGAGCTTCGGCGGGAGTGGGCGGCGCGAAGCTGTCGAGGGAGAGATCTATAGGAGATGTTGCTGACATTGTGATTGAGATGTAAGGAGAGTGTGTGTACGTTTTCAGATAGCGACCATGCGTGCGATTGTGTCGATGGGATCGTCGGCACGGAAAATGGCGTTGCCGGCCACGAGGGCATCAGCACCGGCTTCCTTGAGCAAGGGGGCGTTGTCGAGATTGACACCGCCATCTACCTCGATGAGGGCCCGGGAGCCGCTTTGGCCGATGAGCTGCTTGAGTTTCTTGATCTTGGCCACGGCCTGCGGGATGAATTTCTGACCGCCGAAGCCGGGGTTGACGCTCATGAGGAGCACCATATCGAGGTCGGCAATGACATCCTCAAGGAGCCAGACGGGAGTGGAGGGGTTGAGTGTGACAGCGGCCTTCATTCCGGCAGCCTTGATAGCCTGAATTGTGCGGTCGAGATGCACGCAAGCCTCCTGATGGACATTCATGATTGCGGCGCCGCAATCACGCACCTGCGAGATGTAATTCTGAGGATTGACAATCATCAGATGCACATCAAGGGGCTTTTCGGTGAGCTTCGAGACGGCACTGATAACGGGGAATCCGAAGGAAATATTGGGGACGAATACGCCGTCCATGACGTCGCAGTGTATCCATTGCGCGGCGGAGCGGTTGATCATATCAATATCGCGGCCAAGATTGGCGAAGTCGGCAGAAAGTATTGATGGTGAGACTATCATTGGGATACGGATTTACGGGGCTTGAAAAGATTCCAGAGGATGAAAGCGAGGCATACCACACCGATGGCGATGCCGATGTAAGTAAGATAGGCGTTGTACTCCTCGACCTTGGCATAGAGCTGTTCCTCAGGGACGGCTTTGCCGAGCCAGTAGCCGAGGGCCGCGAGGATGACATTCCATACGCCTGCGCCGAGTCCGGTGAAGATGATGAATTTGAGGATATTCATGCGGGCAAGACCGGCGGGGATGGATATGAGCTGGCGCACGGCGGGGATGAGGCGGCCTATGAAAGTGGATGCCGCGCCGTGCTTATCGAAGTAGAGCTCGGCGTTGCGCACCTTTTTCTCGTCGATGAGGCACATGTGGCCGAAACGGCTGTTGGCGAATTTGTAGACGATCGGGCGGCCGATCCAGATGGAGAGGCCGTAATTGACGAGCGCACCTACGATGGCTCCGGCTGTGGCGATGAGCACTACGAGCAGGATGCTTACATCATGCTTGGTGCAAGCGATATAGGCGGCCGGAGGTATGATGACCTCGGAGGGGAAAGGTATGAAAGAACTCTCAATGCACATGAGGCCAAAGACGAGCAGGTAGATGGTGGCCGAATCGGCGTGCAGGAGGTCGTAAAATATCCGGGCGGCGTCAAAAAGAGCGGCAGAGATGTATAAATCCATATCAGGGAACGTTTATGCGTGTATTTTTATGCAAAGGTAATGATTTTTCACCGAAAACCACACGCGATACGGAGCTATTTTATTTCCGGAAAATACGGAAATGACCCGGATTTATTTCCAAGAAATACGGAAATACTGATCTAATACGGTGCCGAGGCCCATGTGGAGCCGCAAATGAGTGAGTAGGCGACAAGGGCGAGGAAAGCGGCCACGGCGATGATGCCGAGCACGTAGACACCGATGGCAAAGCGGCGCTGCAGCTTGCCGCCGGCGAGGGCGAGGCCTGAGGATACCATCATAAATATCACGGCCAGAGGGAGAAGCAGGCCGAAGAGGATGAATGTCATCGCTCCATGGCTGATGCCACAGAGCGATGCGCCGTCGGCGATGATGTTGGAACATACGGCGGCGAGATTGTCCCAGGATGATTGCACGGCCATCAGTCAAGGAAGCGTTTGGTGAGACCTGAGTAGGCGTCGATACGGCGGTCGCGCAGGAAAGGCCACCAGCGGCGCACTTGCTCGGAGCGGTGCATGTCGATATCGATGATGGCGATTTCCTCGGCATCGTCGGGGGCGCGGAAGAGGAGTTCGCCCTGCGGCCCGGCCACAAAACTGCTGCCCCAGAATGTGATACCGTTTGTGGCGCCCGAGGGGTCGGGTTCGTGGCCTACGCGGTTGACGGTGACCACGGGGAGGCCGTTGGCCACGGCGTGGCCGCGTTGCACGGTGGTCCATGCTTCGAGCTGACGTGCCTTTTCATCGGGGGTATCGGTGCTCTCCCAGCCAATTGCTGTGGGATAGATGAGCAATTCGGCTCCTGCGAGTGCCATGAGGCGGGCGGCTTCGGGGTACCACTGGTCCCAGCAGACGAGCACGCCGAGACGTCCGACGGATGTATCGATGGGCCGGAAGCCGAGATCGCCGGGTGTGAAGTAGAATTTTTCGTAGTAAGCGGGGTCGTCGGGGATGTGCATCTTGCGGTAGCGCCCTGCCTCGGTGCCGTCGGCATCGAATACTATGGCGGTGTTGTGATACAGACCGGGGGCACGGCGCTCGAAGAGGGAGGTGACGATGACTGTGGATGTCTCACGTGCGAGCGCGGAGTAGAAGTCAGTGGCCTCGGATGTGAGGCTGACGGCCTGATCGAAATTGTCGACCGACTCGGTCTGGCAGAAATAGAGGCCATCGTGGAGCTCGCGGTTGACGATGAGACGGGCGCCGTCGGCGGCGAGGCGGCGCACTGCGGCGGCGATGCGGTCGCGGTTGGCGGCGGCATCGGCTGTGTTGGATTGCTGTATGATACCTACTTTCAATATATCTTTCATATCGGTAAAACGTCGGAGGGGATTTGCATAGTGGCGCAGTGGAGAGAGCCATGCTGGCGGATGAGGGCACGGCAGTCGACTTTCTCGACGGTGTATCCGGGATATGCCAGGGCGATGATGCGGGCGGCGAGTTCGTCGTTGCGCGGCTGTCCGTAGGTGGGCATGAGTATGGCGCCGTTGATGATGAGGTAATTGGCGTAAGTAGCGGGGAGGCGTGAGCCGTCGTCCTCGTCGTAGATAGGATCGGGAATGGGCAACTCGAAGAGGTTGTAGGGCTGCCCCGATGGGGTGCGCAGCGACATGACCGACTCACGGAGGGCGTCGAGCCACGCAGCCTGCTGTGGATCGGGATCGCGACCGGCGGCGGGCTGGCCTACGAATACTATGGTATCGTCGGGGGCGAGACGGGCGATGGTGTCGATGTGTCCGTCGGTGTCGTCGCCTACGATGCCTCCATCGGTCACCCACAGGATATGGCGCGCGCCGAGCAGGTCGGCGAGGCGTCGCTCGATATCGGCCTTGGTGAGAGAGGGATTGCGCGTGGGGGTGAGGAGGCAGCTGTCGGTGACCATCAGCGTGCCGTGACCGTCGCTCTCTATGGAGCCTCCCTCGAGGATGAATCCGAGGGCATCGGTATATGTGCCACGGAGCAGTCCGGCGCTGAGCATGGCCCGGGTGACGGCGTTGTCACGGTCGTGGGCGAACTTGCCTCCCCAGGCATTGAATCCGAAATCAGTGAGTATGGGCTCGCCGGCGGCGTTGCGGGTGACGATCACGCCATAGTCGCGTGTCCAGGTGTCGTCGGTGGGGACATCAAAGAATAGAATATCGGCGTCGATGCCGGCGAGCAGCGAGCGTGCGCGGCCGGTATCGGGGGCTATCACTATAGGGGTGGCGTGACGTGCGATGGCGCGCACCAAGTGCACATAGCACTCCTCGACCTGCGGGAGCATGTAATCCCAGTCGGTGTCAGGATGGGGCCATGCCACGAGCACGGCTCCCTGCGGCTCCCATTCGGCGGGCAGCCGGAGAGTATTGTCATTCATCGTCATAGTCGCTGAGTGAATCCCACACTGAATTTTGAGTGGCGAGGTACTCCTCGCAGAAATCAAGGAAACCGCGTTTTTCGGTATTGCCGACCTCGCGGCACCACTGGCGATATTGCTCATGTAGCTCATCGTCTTCGGCTATCGCACGCTTGAACTCGGCCTCGGCTATGTCAACACTGTGGTTTTGATTCAGTATTTCGACAAAGTAGTCGGTGATATCTTCCATTATTTTGCAGAATCTCTAAGGTTTTGGGCAAAAGTATATATAATAATTAAAAATAACGCCGGTCAGTTGGTTATTTTTAGTTAAATAAACAAAGTAAGGCGCGGAATCGTTTTAAATACAAACTCTCAAACTATTCAAAAAACTATGAAAAAGATATTTTTAGTCGCTGTTGCGGCCATATCGATGCTGATGACGGGGTGCAGCCCCTTCTCACTGGTCAATAGCGAGACTTACAACAATGCCGACCTGGCGGCCTACCATACATTCCATATCGTATCGCCGGCCGACGGCGAGCTGCCTCCGGGCATGCAGATGGTGACATATTACAATATCGCCGCCGCCATACGCGAGCAGATGATCATGCGCGGATATACGGAGGACCCGACTTCGCCGCTGCTGATCAATATCGGCCTGACCGTGCACAAGGAGATAGAGACCGAACCGGCTCTGCCGCCCGGATATATGCCCTACGCCGGACCGTATTACAATGGCTACTATCCATACTTCATGTATCCGCGCTCGGCTTACTGGGCTAATTACTACCAGAACGCGCAGGTGATCACCGGCATCTACAAGGAGGGTGTGCTGACGATGGATATGGTGAATATCAATGAAAAGCTGCCGCTCTTCTCGGCATCAGTGGCCACAATTCTTGAAAACGGCAACAGCCAATTCCGCAACCTCACGGGCATTTCAGAGGCTGTACAGACCCTTTTCTCGAAGTTCCCCGTGCCTATCGAGTCGCAATACCGGGTGCTGAAAGCTCAGTGACGGATATTGAAGAGCAGACACATCGCCACGGAGCGTGCGAGCAGATAAAGTATGAAGGCAAGCCATAGCGCATGGTTGCCAAATCGTGAAATAAGCGTGAAATACGCTGCAAAGAAGACGGCTGTGGCTATCGCCATGGCCGTCAACATTCGGCGGGTGAGTGTGGTGCCGATGAAAATACCGTCGTAGATGAAAGCATATATGCCGGCAATGGGAATCATGACAGCCCAGGGCAGATAGCGAGCCGCGGTGGCACGCACTTCGGAGTCGTCGGTGAGCAGCCCTAAGATAACTTCGCCCCCGATGGCATATATAAGCGTGAATGCCGCGGCTATGCCGAGCCCCCAGCGCAGCAATGCCCGCTCGATGGAGCGCAGCCCGGCATAATCAGCAGCTCCGTAGTATTTGCCTGCGAGCGCCTCGCCGGCAAATGCAAATCCATCGGAAAAATACGAAAAGAGCATGAAGAGCTGCATCAGTATGGCATTGGCACTCAGAATGAGCAGATTCTGTGATGCGCCCGCGCGGGTGAACCATGTGGTGACGGCGACAAGGCAAAGTGTGCGAAGAAATATGTCGGTATTGACCGAAAAAAGACGCCGCAGCTCGTCTTTGTGCAGGAGCGGGCGCAGGCCGAGCCATGCAGGACGGTAGCGCCGCAGCGCTATCCCGAGCATGATGAGCATCCCGAGCCATTGGGCGCAGAGGGTGCCTGTGGCCACACCTTCGATGCGCATATGCAGGCCGAAGACGAGGGCGAGGCTCAGGAGGATGTTGGCCACATCGATGATGATGGCTACAAGCATGGGGGTGCGTGTGTCCTGCAATCCGAGCAGCCAGCCGGTGAGCGTATAGGTGCCGAGCACGGCGGGAGCACCCCATATGCATATATGGAAATAGCGGAGGGCGTAGGCGGCCGATGCGTCGTCGGCATCGATGAAATTGAGAATGGCGGTGCCGAGCGATGTGCTCAGGGCGATCAGCGCCAGTCCTATGATGAGCGAAAGGGCGAGCGAGCGGAAAAGGGAGGCCGAGAGGGCGCGGCGGTCGTCAGCGCCGTAGGCCTGGGAAGTGATACCGGCTGTGGACATGCGCAGAAAGCCAAAGAGCCAGTAAAGCATGTTGAACATCGTGCTCCCGACAGCAATCGCCCCGATGAAGGCGGCTGCGCCGAAATGACCTACGATGGCCACATCGACCAGCCCCAGCACCGGGGTGGTAATATTGCTGACGATTGCCGGGAGGGCAATGCGCAGGATGGCTTGATTATTGTTTTTTGCCTGCACGGCAGGAGTCCCAATAGAAGTAAGCGATAAGGGCTGCGTAAGCTATGAGACCGAGAATCTGCTGCGGGAGCTCCTCGCCGTTGGTGGGCACTTCCTTGCCACACATGATGGTGATGGCTGCGAAAACACCGAAGAGCGCGCCGCCGGCTATGAGGCCCGAGGCGATAAGTGTACCGCGGTCCTGACGCGCCTTGGCCACTTCCTTATCGGCCGAGCTGCGTCCTACGAACCATGAGATGAAACCACCCACGAGCATGGGAGTATTGAGATGCAGGGGGATAAACATGCCCAGGCAGAACGCGAGGGCCGGGATACCGAGCCAGTTGAGAATCAAAGCGAGTATGGCACCTACGATGTAGAGCGTCCAGGGTGTTGCGCCACCCATCATCATGGGCTCGAGCACCTTGGCCATGGCATTTGCCTGCGGGGCAGCCAGAGCTGTGTCGCCGGTGAAGCCGTATACCTGGTTGAGCACCAGGATGACGCCTCCTACAGTGGCGGCTGAGACGAGAGTGCCGAGGAATTTCCAGCTTTCCTGTTTTTTAGGAGTGGAGCCGAGCCAATAGCCGATCTTGAGGTCGGTGACGAAGCCGCCGGCCATAGAAAGAGCTGTACACACCACGCCGCCTACGATCATCGAAGCCACGATACCGCGAGTGCCGTCGAGGCCGATGGCCACGAATACACCTGAGGCTATGATAAGTGTCATGAGTGTCATGCCGCTCACAGGGTTGGAGCCTACGATAGCGATGGCGTTGGCTGCCACAGTGGTGAAAAGGAAGGCGATGAGTGTCACCACTATCCATGCCACGGCGGCTTGCCAGAAGGTGTCGATCACCCCGAGCCAGAAGAAGAGAAGCACAGCGATGAGAGCGATGAAGATGAAGTAGGCGATGTGCTTCATGGAGATATCGAGCTGCCAGCGCACGGATTTTGTCTGAGTCTGCGCTCCCTTGAGCTCGCGGGAGGCCAGACCGACAGCTCCGGCGATCACAGGCCATGACTTGACGATGCCGATGATGCCTGCCATGGCGATGCCGCCGATACCGATCAGACGCGCATAGTTGCTGAATATGTATTGGGGATCAGCGGCGGCGAAATCAGATGTGGTGCCTAAGAGCGGAATGATGATCCACCAGACGAAGATCGAGCCTGCAAAAATCACGAAGGCGTATTTGAGTCCGACGATGTAACCGAGACCGAGCACGGCTGCGCCGGTATTGCAGGAGAATACAAATTTGGTCTTTTCGGCGAGCGTGTGTCCCCATGAATAGGCTGCTGTGGTGACCGTCTCGGCCCAGAAACCGAATGTGGCCACGAGGTAGTCGTAGATACCGCCGATGAGCGATGCGATGACAAGCAGCTTGGCCTGTCCGCCGGAGGATGCTTCTTTATTGGCCTCGGCGCTCACGAGCACCTGTGTGGTGGCTGTGGCTTCGGGGAAGGGGTACTTGCCGTGCATGTCCTTCACAAAGTACTTGCGGAAAGGTATGAAGAAAAGGATACCGAGCACACCTCCGAAGAGCGACGAAAGGAATATCTGAAGGAAATTGACAGAGATTTCGGGATAAGTGGCCTGCAGGATATAGAGAGCGGGCAATGTGAAGATGGCACCGGCCACGATCACACCTGAGCAGGCACCGATCGACTGTATGATCACATTCTGTCCGAGCGGATTCTTCTTTTTGAGCGCTCCGGAGAGACCTACGGCGATGATGGCGATTGGAATCGCAGCTTCGAATACCTGTCCTACTTTCAGACCAAGATATGCTGCGGCGGCGCTGAATATCACAGCGAGGATGAGACCCATCGTGACTGAATATGGAGTGACCTCCTGATAGTCGCGGGCAGGGTGCATGATCGGACGGTACTGCTCGTCGGCAGCCAATTGCCGGAATGCGTTTTCGGGCAATTCGATGGGGTCGACATCCGCCGGGTCAAGGTGTTCGGGGCGGGGAGTCGCGGGCGGGACTTTTTGTGACATATTGATTGATTTAGGGTTGGTTATCTGCGGCGTGAACGCTTGCGGGATGAAGATTTCGAGCTTGAGGATGCTCCCGCGGCAGGAATCTTTAGTTTCTGACCGGCACGGATATTATCGCCCGAAATATTGTTGGCTGTACGGATGGCTTCGACGGTCACACCGTATTTCTTGGCAATCTTCGAGAGATTCTCGCCACTTTTCACGGTATGCGAGCGGGTAGAGGCAGCCGACGTATTATTGGAACGCGATGCGGAGGCGTTGCGCGAGGCTGCCTGGACGGGTTTTGCGGGCTGCGACGTCTGAGTCTTAGCCTCGGCCGAACGCGACATGGCCTGCTGCACCTGGCGTGCATTCTCGGTAACGGTGGTATCGGGAGGTGTCACTGTGATGGAGTCGGCACCGGCGGCTGCGAGACTGTCGGTGAGCACCGGGGTGGTTGCTGCGGGAGTGGTAGTCTGCACCGGAGCGGGCGTCTCGATATACTTGCGACGATACGTATTGATTTTCAGTCGCTGGCCGCGGCGCACCTTGCGGATATTACCGTTGGCCTGACGCACGGATGCCTGTGTCACGCCATATTTCTTGGCGATGGACGCAAGTGTCTCGCCGCGCTTCACAGTATGGTATTTCACTACGAGCTCCTCTACGTATTCGCCCTTCGAGTCAGTCCCTTGGGCACCCGTCGCGGGCTCGACGATGTCACGGCGTGCATATTTGTCGGCATCGTGATTCACAATTGAGTCTTCATTGGCCAGATATGCGTATACCTGGAGCGATGGAAGCACCAGGGAGTACGGGTGGATATCACCGGGGATGAGGTCCTGACGGTATTGGGGGTTGAGCACGCGCAGCTCCTCGACGGGCATACCCATCACATCGCTGATCTGGCGGAAATGCACGCGGCGCGATACGTGTATCGTATCGGTGAGTATGGGCTTGCGGGCAAGTGCGGGGGAGATGTTGTGCTTGTCGTAGTAGTTCATGATGTAGACCGCTGCGATGAAGGCCGGCACGTAGCCGCGGGTCTCGGCGGGCAGAAACGGATATACGGCCCAGAAATCCTTTTTGGCATCGGTGGGGAGTCCGGCGCGGCGGATGGCTTTGTTGACATTGCCGGGGCCGCAATTGTATGATGCGATGGCGAGCGACCAATCTCCATAAATATCATAGAGCTTCTTGAGGTAACGCGCAGCCGCGTCGGTGGATGCGTAGGGATCGCGGCGCTGGTCCACGAGTGTGGTCACCTCCAGTCCCTCGCCGGTGGCGGTAGCCATCATGAATTGCCACAGACCCGTGGCCCCTACCCTCGATACGGCGTCCGGGTTGATGGCCGATTCGATCACGGGCAGGTATTTCAGCTCCAGCGGGAGCCCATAGCGGTCGAGAGCCTGCTCGAAGATAGGCATATAGTAGAGACTCATGCCGAGCATATTCTCCACGAGCTGCTTGCGGCGGTTGGCGTACATGTCGATATAGTTGCGCACTACCGAATTGAACGGCAACTCGATAGTGGTGGGGATAGCCGCGAGCCGGGCTATGATCTCCTCATCGGATACGGAAACGGATGTGCGTGAGTCGGCCTGACGGTCGATATCGGCATAATTGCGCAGATACCAGTTTTCCTGCATGGCGCTTGCATCGGTCTCGAAACTTTCGGGGTATATGATGGGAACGCGCTGCATGGAGTCGCGGATGGAAAGTATGGAGCGTGCCTCGACGCCGGTACCGGCCGAGGCTGCAAGCAGCAGGATTAACGGGGTGAGAAAGCGATTTTTCATTGGAGAAGGTAGAGTGCTTAAAAGTTCAGGGCCCAGGAGAGACCGATGGAGGGCCGCGAGCAATACGCATCGCGCATCAGCGCGGGCACGACGTCCATCGACAGATCGGGCGAAATGTCAAAATGAGAAAGAGAGGCATCGACGTAGGCGTCGATCATCGCCACAAAGTAGACGGCCACCATGCAGATGATGCACAGGTCACGGTTGCGGCGGAAATAATTTTTGCGCGTCTGCAGCAAATTCGTCAGCCAGGTCCGGTCGAGCGAGCTCTCGGCAGTGTTCGGCGGGAAAAAGTTCATATACGAATTTGTCGACGGATCATTATCCATTATATCACGGTACGCGCGCGTGTAATCGGTGAGCATGTTGTTGTTCCATGAGGTAGCATAGCCGAGCCCCATGAATGCTCCCACCACGATAGGCAATTTCCAGTAGCGGCGGTTGTATATCTGCCCGAGCCCGGGGAAGAGGGCCGACATCCATACGGCACGCGTCGGATCAGGATTGAACTGCACGGGGCGCTCCTCCCAGAAGTCGTAAGGCGATTTCTCGGGAATGAGTGCCATCACCGAATCGGTCGAGGCCATGATGAGCGAATCGGCCTCGATGACCGATGCCGAATCCAGGTCGACAACGACCGCCGTGTGATGTTCGCGCTTTACAGATTTGCTGCGTCCCTGGGCGCTGGCAGGCGCAGCCGCCAGAAGCATCGCTGCAATGAAAGCGACAGGGAGGATGATATGTGATAATCGACGGATCACGATTGCGATTTTACGTTGTCAAAAAGAGCTATCAGACGCTCCAGCTCGTCGTCATTTGAAAATGGGAAAGTGATTTTCCCCTTGCCGGAGTTGTCGCATGAAAATTTCACGGACGTCTGGAAGGTATTCGAGAGATGTTTCTTCAGTATGTCGAAATCATCCGATGTGTATCTTGATTTGGGCTTGGCAGGCGTGGGCACGGGGTCGATCTTACCCTGCTGGTATGCCTTGGCCAATTCCTCGACTTTGCGCACCGAGAGGTCGTGGCGCAGTATCTCATTATAGAGACGTAGCTGCAGGGCCGGATCGGATATGGTGAGCAACGCGCGGGCATGTCCCATATCCACGCGTTTGTCGCGCAGGCCCAGCTGTACCTCGGCGGGCAGCTTGAGCAGTCGCAGGAAATTGGCCACCGTGGCGCGTTTCTTGCCGATGCGTTCGCTCAGACGTTCCTGGGTGAGATTGTACTGATCGATGAGC
>CANSGE010000021.1 GCA_947646295.1 uncultured Bacteroidales bacterium | reverse complement strand
CCGGTCTTGCCGTGGCGCTCCGTTACGGCCTTGAAATGGATGAGGCCCAGGCTCTCGAAATAGCCGACCGCACATACGTGGATGTGAATATCCATGACGATGCCAATGCCGCGCGCCTGGCCACGCTCGACTCGCTGCCTGTCGATTGCGCGGGCAGCGCCGACTGCCTCGACCGCGACCGCAGCGTGTTCACTCAGCGGGGAGTATTCACCGATGGAATGATCGATGGAATCCTGACAAAACTCCGCTCCTATGATCCGGCCGAAGCAGAGGCTGCCAAGGCGGATCCCGCGAAAATGCTCCGCATGGTAGAGCGATACATCAACGCGTAAACGTACACCGGGGTGTCATAAGGTCTTATGACACCCCGGATTGTTTATAGACAGAAAGTGGCGTGGATGTATGAAATACAGTGAAATTCCAATAATGCGCAAGTATGAAGTAGGCGAAAATTGCAATAAAGCGCATGTATGAAATCGGCTGATTTACCTATTATGCGCACCTATGAAGCCGGGAAGGCCACCTCGCGATGCGGGGTGGCCTTCTCGATAGTTATGCGATTTTTTAATGTTTCATCTTTTCCGCGACGGCCTGAGCCTTGTCGGAGAGTGTGTCGAGCCAGTCAGAACCTTTTTCGAGAGCCTCAGCGGCAAATTCGCTTGCCTTGTCTTTGAGAGAGCCCATTTTGTCCTTGATCTGGTCGGCGCTTGCGCTTGCCGATGCCTTTGCGTCGGCGAGAGTCTGAGCAGCCTGCTCCTTGAGCGACTTGGCTTCTTCCTGAGCTGCCACGCGTGCTGCATCGGCCGAGACCTGAGCAGCGTCTTTCGAAACTTGTGCCGCAGCCTGTGCGGCCTGTCCTGCTTTGTTTTCTGTATCCATGATTGTGAGTTTTTGAGGGGTTACTCAGTACTAACAATCGGGAGGGGGCGCAGGTTTAAGGCACGCGTGTATAATACGTATATATTATATATGTATATATTACTTGTCGGCGGGAGCAAGTTTCACGGTGAAGTGACGCATCAGCTCGGCTTCCCATACGATCTTGACACCGCGGGTGATGGTCTCGCGACGGTCAAAGACGTTTTTGAGTGCGACGGCGATGACGTCCATATGATTGTTGGTGTACACGCGACGCGGAATGGCAAGGCGAAGCAGGTCGAGACCTCCGAAACGGTTTTCGCGGGTGACGGGATCACGGTCGGCGAGGATATAGCCGATCTCGCAGCCGCGCACACCGGCTTCGCGGTAGAGCTCTACGGTGAGAGTCTGTGCGGGGAATTCTTCCTTAGGCACATGAGTGAGCACCTTGGTGGCATCGATGAATATGGCATGGCCGCCGGCAGGGCGCTGGTAGGGAATGCCGAATTCGTCGAGGCGTGCGGCGAGGTATTCCACCTGGCGGATGCGTGTGTCGAGATTGTCAAATTCGGTATTTTCGTCGAGGCCCACAGCCAGGGCTTCCATATCGCGGCCGTTCATACCGCCATAGGTGAGATAGCCTTCGAAGGGGATGCAGAAGCATTTTGCGCCTTCGTACCAGTCTTCGTGGCGTGTGGCGATGAAGCCGCCCATATTTACGATACCGTCTTTTTTGGCCGACATGGTCATGGCATCGGCAAGGGCGAACATCTCGCGGGTGATTTCTTTGATCGAGAGGTCACGGTAGCCTTCCTCGCGCATTTTGATGAAGTAGGCGTTTTCGGCGAAGCGGGCTGAGTCGAAAATCACACGTTTGCCATATTTATCGGCCACTTCGCGCACCTGGCGCAGATTTTCCATCGACACGGGCTGACCGCCGGCGGTGTTGTTGGTGATTGTGACGATGATGAAGGGTATCTTGTCGGCATGTTCGGCGAGCACTTTTTCGAGCTTCTTGATATCGACATTGCCTTTGAAGGGGTGTTCGAGCTGGGTGTCTTTGGCTTCATCGATGGTGCAGTCGACTGCAGTAGCCTTGCGGCTCTCGATATGGCCCTTGGTGGTGTCGAAGTGCGAGTTGCCGGGCACGTAATCGCCGGCTTTCACGAGGTGGCTGAAAAGGACGTTTTCAGCAGCGCGTCCCTGGTGGGTCGGTATCACGTATTCAAATCCGGTGAGACCGGTGATGGTATCCTTGAGACGGAAGAATGAGCGTGCGCCGGCATAGCTTTCGTCGCCCATCATCATGGCGGCCCACTGGCGGTCGCTCATCGCGCCGGTACCGGAGTCGGTGATGCAGTCGATATAGACTTGTTCCGAGCGGAGCTGAAACACGTTGTAGTGAGCTTCCTCGAGCCAGCGTTCGCGTTCTTCGCGGGTGCTTTTGCGGATAGGCTCGACCATTTTGATTTTCCAGGATTCAGCGATAGGTAGTTCCATGTTGGTATTTGGTTTAAGGTGTTAGTTCGAGCCCAAATTTAGCAACAATTCTTCAAATTTCAAAATAAACGACCTCTAAATCACCGGCAGCTAAAAAAAGACTTGCCCATACGGCGCATATAGTAGCCCTTTTGTCGTAATTTTCAATTATATGATGTGAATTTAGCCTCACTTAAGGACATAAAATCAAAAAAATTCTTAATTTTGCAGATAATTTTGCTGTATAAAAGTAACACCAACATAAACCAATCACAATGAAGAAAACACTCATTCAAGGGGTTATATGCGTGGGCGCCGTCATGGGGCTCGCCGCTTGCTCCGACAGCAACGAGCCCGGCATCGCCAACGGTGCGGGCCGCATTGCCCTGACGATGAATGTCGACAATTCCGTCTCTTCCTCGCGCGAATCCCGCGCCGAGGCATCCGACGTCACTGCCGACAATCTCGCCCTGAAGTTGACTTCGTCTGACGGATCTTTCTCCAAGACATGGTCATCAATCGCCGACTTCGACAAAGAAGAATCATTCAGCGTAGGCACTTACACACTTGAAGCTTATTACGGCGACGAGACCTCCGAAGGTTTCGAAGCTCCCTATTTCCACGGCTCAGCCCAAGTGAAAGTGCAGGAAAACCAGACCACTCCCGTGGCTCTGACAGCAGCGCTCGCCAATGCGATGGTGAGCATCACCTATACCGAACAGTTCCGCGAATACATGGCCGACTGGTCGGCTGAGGTGCACAGCGCCGGCGGCACATACACCTTCTACGCCAAAGACGAGGCACGCCCCGTGTACGTCCGTCCGGGAGATGTCACCATCAACCTCGACATCACCAAGCCAAACGGCACACACGGCCAGCTCCGCGCCGCCACATTCACAGCCGCAGCCCGCACACACTACCACATGACTTTTGATGTCAACCAAGGCTCCGGCGAGGCTGTACTCTCAATCATTTTCGACGAAAGCCTCAATGAGGAAACTATCGAAATAGAGCTGAGCGACGAACTCATGAACGCCCCCGCCCCCGAGCTCACAGCCGAAGGCTTCACCTCGGGCGAGGCCATCAAGTTTGTACCCGGCATGGCACCCTCGACACCCCTCAAGCTCAACATCATCGCCCGCGGCTACATCGCAGCCGTCAACATGACCACCGTATCACCCTCGCTCACCGCACAGGGATGGCCCGCTGAGATTGACCTCATCGCCGCCCCCGAGAACATGCGCCAGCGCCTCACGGGTCTCGGTCTGAGCTGCCGCGGTATCTACACCAATCCCGAAAAGCTCGCCGTGATCGACCTCACCGAGGTGCTCAGCCACATCAGCGAGTCATCGGAGATCACATTTGAGGTAGTCGACCGCTACGGCAAGGTATCCGACCGCGTGACACTCACCACCGAAGTAGAGCCGCTCGCACTGAGCATCCCGGCTGTCGGCACACTCTACATGGGCTCATCGGCCATGGACATCGAGCTGGCTTACAACGGACCCGAGCCCGAGAAGAACGTCACCGTACAGTACAAGAACGACCGCGGCACATGGACAGCCGCCGCAATGACAGCCGAAAAGACTGCCGACGGCATATACAAAGCCACCATATCTGGCCTGCCGGCATCTACCGAGCCTTTGGTAATCCGCGCCATCTCAGGCTCGCTCACCACACCTGAGGTCACCGTAGAGCGCTCACCTGTGGCAGTCGACGCCGCCGTTGACGACCGCGACGTATTCGCCACCACGGCCACAGCCACACTCTCTATCAACAACGCTCCCGAGGGTGTCGACCTCGCAGCCATCATCGCCGGCTCAAGCGCCATGCTCTCGACCGACGGCAGCAACTTTACCGCCGCCACAGCCACCGCATCCGGCTCAAGCCTGCATCTGAGCGGCCTCACACCCGCCACCACATACACTCTGAAAATCAAATCAGGCACGGCCGAAGGCCAGTCAGTGAAATTCACCACCGAAGCCGCCCGTCAGCTCGAAAACGGCAGCTTGGAAGACTGGACCTCCACAGCGCACGCATCCAATATGGTGGAATGGTTTGCCGGAGGCGATATCTGGGGCACACTCAACGCCCTCACTGTATCGCAGTGGGATCAAGGCAAGATTTTCGGCAAAGTGCTCAACTACGCTTACCGCGCCTCATCAGGCACTCTTGAGACCGACGGCGCCAACGGCAAAGGCGCGCTCATCCGCACCATCGCCTGGGGCAACGGCACCACGGCTTCCGGCTCAACAAGCACAATCAAGAATGTATCTCGTGGCGAACTTTACCTCGGCTCATGGAATTCATCAGCTTCGCAGCCTTCATACGGCACCGCTTTCGCATCACGTCCGGCGGGTCTGAAGTTCAACTATAAATTCTCAGCCTACAACAATCATAACGGATACGTCGAAATCGTGGTGAAAGATGCCTCCGGCAATACCATAGCAAGTGCCGAGAAGGAAATCACCGACCAAGGCTCTTTCGATGAAATGACTCTACCCCTCACATATGCAGCCTCATCAGCCAAGGCCGCCTCAATGACCCTGCTCTTCACCTCTTCAAAAGAGACAAGCCTCGGCAAAAACGACGTTAACCTCGTTTTTGACGCGAGCGTCGGAGGGTCGTCATCCGTCCACGTCGGCTCTCAGCTCTACATCGACGACATTCAGCTAATCTACTAATCACCAGTACACAATGAAAACCAAGATATTATCAATATTGGCGCTGGCAGCCACAGCCCTCTTCGGCCTCAGCTCCTGCGACAGCAAGTGGGAGCCCGCACTCGCCGAGCAAGGTCAGGTAGCCCTCTCGTCGATGGATGTCGACGTATCGGCCGCCGAGACTGTCATATCCCGTGCAAGCTACGACCTCTCCGAATTCATCGTGCGCATCACCGCCACCGATGGCAATACTTACACCAAGGAATGGTCCTACGGCGCGATGCCCGAAATTTTCTCGCTCCCCGTGGGCGACTACCGCGTAGACGTAATCTCGCACAACGTACAGAAAGCCGAATGGGAGCGTCCGTACTACGCCGGCTCAAAGGAATTTTCGATCGAAAACTCCAAAATCACCGAAATCGGCACAGTCGTATGCACATTTGCATCGCTTAAGGTATCAGTTCGCTTCACCGATGCCCTCCGCGAGCTCATGAACGACGATGTACGTGTAAGCGTCGTGGCCAACGACGAAGGCCGTCTCGAATTCACCCCCGACGAAACCCGCGCCGGCTACTTCGCCGTGATCGACGGTAGCACATCACTGGCTGCCACACTCACCGGCACCATCGGCGGATACGTCGAAAATATCTACAAGGTATGGACCGACGTCGCAGCCGGCCAGCACCGCATCATCACATTCGACGTCAAAAACGGCCAGATAGAGCCCGACCCCGAGACCGGTAAGATTGATCCCTCGCAGGGTATCCAGGTGGATGTTACTTATCAGGATGTCAATCTCAACGAGTCAATCGACAATTCAGAAGACATCATCAATACTCCCACACGTCCCGGCGGCGAGGAATTTGTGGATCCCGAAGACCCCGAAAAGCCCGTCGATCCCGTCGATCCCGTCGACCCCAGCGACCCCGACAAAATAGACTTCGACACTGACCTCAGCTTCGACGAGCCGAACCCCGTCGAAGCCGGCAAAGAGTATGTTGTGACCATAAAGGCCGAAGAAGGTGTGGCTCACCTTGAAGTCAAGATCGATTCGACAAACGATGATTTCATGCTCTCCGTAGCCGATCTCATGCCAGACACATTTGACCTTGCATACCCCGGCACGTATGGCGAAGCATTCGAATCCATCGGCCTCAAAACAGGCGAGGACGTGATAGACAAGCCCGAAGTTCCCTTCGACATCACCGCACTCGTGCCCCTGCTCTCAGGATTCGCCGGCGAACACTACTTTACAATCACAGTCACCGACAACAAAGGTGCTGTACTTTCCAAAACCCTAACATTTAAATCATGATGAAATACTCATTATATTATATGGCAGCTGCCCTGATAGCTTCTGCGGCTGTCACGGGCTGCTCGGGCGACGATGACCTCTTCGAGCGCAAGGGCGACGGAAAGATCTTCCTCTCGGCTACCATCAGCACCGATGTCAAGCCGGCCTCACGCGCGTCGCTCGACGAAATCAAGGAATCATGTCAGGTCTGGATATCCAGTCCCAAAGGCCTCGTGCGCAAATTCGACTCCATGGCCGAAGTACCCGCTGAAGGCATTCGCCTCGCTGCCGACCATTATGTGGCCGAGGCATGGGCCGGCGACTCTGTGCCCGCTTCATGGGACGACCGCTACTTCAAGGGACGTCAGGAATTTGACGTCACCGGCGGCCAGACCTCTCAGGTGGAGATCCGCTGCACCGTGGCCAATACCGCCGTGGCCGTAAATTATGCCGACGACATCGACGCCGTGCTCTCCGACTACAGCGTCACCGTATCGCACTCGCAAGGCTCTCTCACATTCGAGGGCCGCGAAGAGCGCTCCGGCTTCTTCATGATGAACTCCCGCGACCACGATCTCAAGTGGGTGCTCTCAGGCAAAAAGGCCGACGGCTCTGACTTCACCCGCGAAGGCCTCATCGAGGCTTGCAAGCCCGCCACTCTATACACCCTCAATGTGATGTGCAGCGCAGCCGACGAGGAAATCGGCGGCGGATATCTCACAATCGAGGTCGACGAGACTGAAATCCCCGTCGAAGACGTCATCAAGGTTGCCGTCGCTCCGGTCATCTCAGGCTACAACTTCGACATCACCCAGCCCATCCGCGGCGAGGCAGGCGCGCTCGGCCGCCACTCGATTTTCGTATCAGCTTCGGCTGCCATTACCGGTCTTGAGCTGCAAAGCACTCTTTTCGGCTCGCTCCTCAATATCGGTGGCGACGATTTCGACTATCTCGCGGCATCCAATGTATATAAGGAGCAGATCGAGGCAGCCGGCATCAACTATACTTACGTATATGACGAGGCCGAGGATGTGGCATCGCTCAAGCTCAACTTCGAGGAAACATTCACCTCACGCATCGTCGACGGCGAGTATGATATCAATATCAAAGTCACCGATGCCAACGGTAAATTCTCGACAGCCACTCTCCATATCGTAGTGAGCGCCGATCCCGTGATGACGCAGCCCGTCACCGCTCAGACCCTCACAGGTATTTGGGCCACCCGCGCCACCGTATACGGCACCGTGGCCAAGGCCGACGCCAATCCCTCGATACGCTACCGCAAGGCCGGCGATACCGAATGGCTCGACGCGCCCGCCAATCCACGCTCGGCACGAGCCGCCCGCTCAGGATGGAATATCGGCGATATCTTCTCGGCTACCCTCACCGGCCTCCAGCCCGGCACAACTTACGAATTTGTAGCAGTAAGCGACGAATTCGTTTCACCGACCATCTGCACATTCACCACTGAAGCACCTGCACAGTTCCCCAACGCAAGCTTCGAGGAATGGAGCCTCGACGGCAAGACTCAGGTGATGGCTTCGTCAACAGCCGATAAATTCTGGGATTCGGGCAACACCGCCTCAGCGCCTCTCATGGGCGTCAACCCCACAATGCCCTCTACCGACTATGCCCACAGCGGCAACACCTCCGTAAAGCTCACATCGCAATACGTAGGCGCAGGCATCCTCGGGGCATTCGCCGCCGGCAATATGTTTGTGGGCGAATTTATCAAGGCCGACGGTACCAACGGTATCCTCGGATGGGGCCGTGAGTGGGCAAGCCGCCCCACAAAACTCCGCGGATACGTCAAGTACACTCCCCAAACTGTCGACTATGAGAAATCCGACTACGACAAGCTCAAGAAGGGCGACCTCGACAAGGGTATCATCTACATCGCTCTGCTCGACAACTCCATCAGCAAGACCGAAAGTGGCAAGACATATCCCGTGATCGTGAAGACACGCAATACCACACGCTCACTCTTCTCGCAGGACGACGCCAATGTGATCGCTTACGGCGAACTCATATTCAATGAAGCCACCGCAGGCGATGGTCTCGTGGAATTTGAGATTCCCATCACATACAAGCGCACCGATGTCAAGCCCTCATTCATCATCTGCACGGCTTCGGCTTCGATAGGCGGCGACTACTTCGTGGGCGGCTCCAACTCCACGATGTATCTCGACGATCTCGAGCTCGTATACGAATAATCCCCTGCCGTCATCCCTACCCTACAAAGCACCACCCCGCGTGGTGCTTTTTTTGTTGCCTACCACGGCGGCTCACACAAAAGACCTTAAAAAACAATAAATGCTTTATGCCAAAAATTGAAAATCGAAATCTGAAAATCTGAAAATTGAAAATTGAAAATTGAAAATTAATCGTTACCTTTGCGCCCGGACAACCAAAGTCATAACCAAACATTCAAAGTAATCCATGAATCTATCCAAACTATTGGCTGCCGGGCTATGCCTTACAGCCATCTGCGCACAGGCCGCAGTAGTAAAAGTGGGCTCCGGCTCATACTCCGACTCTCAGCCCAACCTTGATGGAGGAGTAATTGGCGACCCGGTCTATGTTACCTCAGATGTAGCATCCAATCCAATCCCTACAAGTGATTGGTGGACCAAAGAAATCAAAGAGGTCCACGCCGATAATCTTTTCAACTATCCTCTTGCCGTTCGGCCCGGCGACTCGGGATTATGCATCCAACGTGCCACTCCCGGTGAAGGTATGGCTGCCGTCGAGCCTCTTGGGATTTATGTTGACGGCCTAACTCCTTCGGCTACTAAAGTCAGTGCTTTCACTGATTGGACTTTTACACTCAATTGGTCCGATGGTCAGATGGAAGCCATTGTCGGCCAGGGCATGCCTATGGTTTATTTTACTAAAACCATAGGAGGTAATGTAAAAATCAATTTCATGGGCACAGGCAATGCTCAAGGCAATATATTGATTATCACCAATAGCTTTAATAACTCCAACTATGCCGTTTATGCTCCCACCGGAGCAACTTGGACCGTCAACGGCTCAACCGCAACATCCAATCTTGCAGGCAAAAATTATTGGTCAGCAATGCTGCTCCCTGATGGGGCGAACGCTAATGATGCCGCAAACTATTTCGCAAACTACGCATTTGCCTTTCCGACCGATACTCGAGCCAATGGCACATACGAAGTTTCGTCCGGCAAAGTCATCACCGACTTCACTGTGACCGTACGTAAGATGGAAGGCAACAACGACCTTATTCCTATGGGATTGCTTCCTCATCAATGGGGCAATCTTGCTCCCGGTTCGGCACAACCATCCAACTATATTTACTCCTCGGCCCGAGGAAAACTTCACCTGCTTGTTGGTAATAAATTCACAACACAACTCCAATACTACGGATTAATTCCATCTTTGCCTAATCTTACCGACGAAGCTACGGGATTTAATTTTGTTAAATTCCAGGAATATGTAGACGCAGTGATTGCCAATACCGGTCTTCAAGACTATACAGACTCGTACAATGATGGTCTCTTGCTCAATCGTTTGGCTCAAACGGCACGCGCTGCAAAAGAAGCCGGATATATTGCTGGATACGACAAATTGATTACTATCATAAAAAATCATCTCCAAAGATGGTTCACAACCCAAGAGGGCGATACCGATTTCTGTTTCTACTATTTGAAATCCTGGGGAGCGTTAGTGGCCGGTCGTCAAGGCCATGGCCAAGCGTCCAATCTCAATGACCATCATTTCCATTGGGGATATTACATTCAAGCCGCCGCCACTGTAGCCGAAGCTGACAAACAATGGATGCAGGATTGGGGCGGAATGGTTGATTTACTTATCCGTGACGTGGCTGCCGGTCGCGATGACTCAATGTTCCCGTTTATGCGCAACTTCAACCCGTACGCCGGTCATTCATTCGCCAATGGCATGTCCACTGACCCGGTAGGGGCCGACCAAGAATCCACTTCCGAATCAATGAATTTTTCTTCTGCAATGATTCAATGGGCCGGGCTGAGAGGCGACAATGAGATGCTAAACCGCGCTGTTTGGCTTTATACCACTGAAAGATCTGCTATCGAAGAATATTGGTTCAACGCCAACGGACGCGGCTTCTATGAAAGCTATAATCAACCTATCGTTGGCATTCTCAAGACCAACAGCAATACATTCGGCACTTATTGGAGTGCTGATCCCGGAGCTGTCTATGGCATTCAGCTCGTTCCTACTCAGGCATCTACAATGTACGTCGCCGAGAATTTACAAATGGCTAAAACATTCTGGAACAATGCCAAAAATGCCACAAATATCATGAATGGTGTTGAAAACGACGATGTGTGGTATGATATTTGGGCTCGTTTCGTGGCTTCGTTTGATGCCGATGAAGCAATCAATATGCTTGATGTAGCACCCGAAAATCGTAAAGGCAGCAAATTTGGTGAATCATACGCACATACTTACTATTATGTGCACGATATGAAAAAATTAGGTGCTGTAACTAATATAACTGCTGACTACCCTTACGCAACATCATTCAGCAACAGTGAAGGAAAAACCACTTACGTTGCTCAAAATTATTCGTCTGAACCCATTATCGTCCATTTTAGCGATGGCGGCAGTTTGACCGTTGCGCCCAATTCACTGGGTACGTCTCAAGAAAAGACCAAACTTCCCGCGACACTTTCTCTTTCTCTGTCGCGTAGTACCGTCAAGCCTGGTGAGAATATAGAAATCACTCTTGAAATAAGCCAAGGAGATCAAACGATCACCAAATCTGAAATTTTGGTCAATGGCCAACAAATCAAGGGAGCAAACAGCGAGCTCTCATATTCATGCGAATGGACAGCCCCCGAGACCGACGGCGACTATACCGTCACCGCCGAAGCCACCGACTCCGAAGGCAAGGTATTCACCTCGGCTGCCACCGTCATCACAGTCAAGACACCCGCATCTTCGGCCATCCCGGCAGCTCCCGCTCCCGCACATGATGCCGCCAATGTCATGAGCCTCTTCTCCGGCGCATATACATCAGTCGTGCCCGGCATGTTCCCCGGATCGTGGGGACAGTCTACCGTATGCGAGACCGTAGACTGCGACGGCGACGATGCTTACATGCTCACCAACTTCAACTATATGGGCTTCCAGTTCTCCGGATCCGATGATGTCATCGACGCGACTGCCATGACCACTCTCCACATCGATATCTACGGCACCGCCGACATGACACTCAATTTCTATCCCATCAGCCTCAATCCCACCGTCGACAATGTCGCCAAGTCGCTCCACATCCTACCCGGACGTTGGAACTCCTTCGACATCCCCCTGACCGACTTCGCCGGTGTCGACTTCGCCGCACTCGGACAATTCAAGATGGACGGCGGCGCAGGCCAGACACTCTACCTCGACAATATATATATGTGGACAGGCCAGGCCGTGGCTCCCTCGCGCGATGCCACACTCACACTCACACTCTCGCACACCGAAGCGCGTCCCGGCGACGTCGTGACATTCGATCTGGCGATCGACCAGGGCGACCATACCATCCTGTCATCAGCCATCAAAGTCAATGGCGAGACTGTAGCATCAAAAGACCACTCGGCACGCGCCACCCTCTCGCACACCCATCAGTGGACAGCCCCGCAGGCTGAAGGCTCTTACACCGTGCTGGCCGAAGCGGTCAACTCCGAAGGCCGCACCTTCACCTCCGCAGCCCAGGTCGTCAACGTCAAGGCTGCTTCGGTCAATCCTCCCGTAGGCGACGACGGCGGTTGCACCTTTACAGGCACATCCGCTGCCGAAGGCACATTCAAAGGCGACTATAATATCCGCTGCACCACACTCGCCGACGGCGACGTACAGATCACCGCCTCGTTCGAGGGCGCATATGACGGCTTCGCCGGTCCCTGGCTTCAGAATATCACCGACGGATTTGCCGAAACGGCCATGACTGCCGCCGCCGACAATACCTACACCGCAACGCTCTCCGGATATCCCGCCGGCTCGCAGGTGAAATTCCGCGTCAAGATAGCTTTCGCCAGCGGACTCGCCGTCACATCCGACTGCACCTACACAGTGGGCAATACATGCTCCACCACATCCATCGACGACGTCGAGATGCAAGGCGTGGCCGCATACCCCAATCCCGTCCGCGACACATTCACCATCACCCTCCCCGGGCAGGCTCTCGTCGAGGCATGGAGCTTCAGCGGCATCAAGGTGTACAGCGCCGAGCTCCCCGGCTCAGCTACCATCGACGCCTCAGCTTGGCCGCAAGGCATGTACATCATACGCGTACAAGGCACTGCATCCGCCACAGCGCTCTCCATTATCAAAAAATAAGCCTCAATAATCAATCTATCGCAAAATACCCCGAAAAAAATTTTTTTCGGGGTATTTTTTTCTCTATATTTGCGGAAGAATAAGTGAAACAATCGTGCGGATGACTCAATTCACCCGCCCAACAAGACTAACATACCTAATATATCATGTCAAAAGTTACAGTTATCGGCGCCGGCAACGTAGGCGCAACATGTGCAAACGTATTGGTTACTAATCAGGTAGCCGACGAAGTCGTTCTTCTCGATATCAAAGAAGGTGTATCGGAAGGCAAAGCTATGGACATCATGCAGACCGCCAGCATCCTCGGTCTGAACACCCGTCTCACAGGCGTCACCAATGACTACGCCAAGACTGAAGGCTCCGATGTCGTTGTCATCACCTCCGGTATTCCCCGTAAGCCCGGCATGACTCGCGAAGAACTCATCGGCGTCAACGCAGGTATCGTGAAATCTGTTACCGACAACGTGCTCGCTCACTCCCCCAACGCAATCATCATTTGCGTATCCAACCCCATGGATACAATGACATACCTCATCCACAAGATCTCCGGTCTGCCCAAAAACCGCATCATCGGTATGGGCGGCGCTCTCGACAGCGCTCGCTTCAAATACTTCCTCAGCATCGCCCTCGGCGCAAATGCTACCGAAGTTGAAGGCATCGTTATCGGCGGTCACGGCGACACCACAATGATCCCCCTCACACGCTATGCCGCTTACCGTGGCATACCCGCTGCATCACTCCTCCCCGCCGAACAGCTCCAGAAGGTTGCTGCCGACACTATGGTAGGCGGTGCTACACTCACAAAGCTCCTCGGCACATCAGCTTGGTACGCTCCCGGCGCTGCTGCAGCACAGGTTGTCGCTGCCGTTCTCCACGACCAGAAGCGTCTCATCTCATGCTCTGCCCTCCTCGAAGGCGAATACGGCGAATCTGACCTCTGCATCGGCGTGCCCTGTATCCTTGGCCGCAACGGTATCGAGAAAATCGTCGAATTCGACCTCAACGACGAAGAAAAAGCTCTCTTCCACAAGAGCGCCGAAGCCGTGCACAAGACCAACGCGGCTCTCGCTCAATAATATCTGAACTTTTACAGGCTCAGAGGCGTTCTATATACCTCTGAGCCTATTTTTTATATACTTTTTTAATTAATATGAAAAAAATTCTCCTTGCCGCAGCCATCGTAGCCCTCTCGCTCACAGCCTGCTCGAAAAAAGAAGCATCCGACACAGCTCAGGCTGAAGAAATCGCCGCCACCCAGGAGGCAAGCGCCGATGAGACTATCACGGCTCAGACCGAAAACAACATTTCCGATTGCACCGACGACGAACAATTCCGTCCCGGCATGAAAGTGGACCAGCTCACTATCCTCGACTTCACAGCCACATGGTGCGGACCCTGCCAGAAACTCAAGCCCGTATTCCATGAAGCTACAGCTCAGTATCCCGGCGTGACATTCATGACCGTCGACTACGACCGCAACCCCAAGACAGTCGAGGCATTCGGCATCACCGGCATCCCCACCGTAGTAATCCTCAAACCCGACGGTACTATGGAAAGCTACACCGGCACCGATAAGCTCCTCCCCGCCGAAAAGCTCACTGCAATCATCACAAACGCAGTACAATCTCTTAAATGATCTCACAGGAAATACTCACTACACTCGGCATCGACTCTCCCAATCCCATGCAGAAACAAGCCTGGGAAGCAAGAGAGTCGAAGCTCATTATCATCTCTCCCACCGGCTCAGGAAAGACACTCGCATTCATCGGAGCCGTAATCGGGCGTCTCGCACCCGCAGGCTCAGGCCCGCAGGCCGTCATCATCGCTCCCTCGCGTGAGCTGGTCATGCAGATCGCCGAAATTCTCCGTCGCGTTGCCATCGGCTACAAGACCATGGCCATGTACGGCAGCCACGCCATGCTCGACGAGACCCGCTCCGTACAGGCCTCGCCCGACATCATCGTAGCCACTCCCGGGCGTCTGCTCGACCACCTTCAGCGTGGCTCACTCAACATCAGCCGTCTCACATCTCTCGTCATCGACGAATACGACAAATGCCTCGAGATGGGCTTCCACGACGAGATGCGCCGCATCGTGCGCCGCCTGCCTCGCCCGGCCAACATCATACTCACTTCGGCCACCGTCATCGACGCGATGCCCGACTTCATCGACATGTCCGGCGCACGCACCATCATCAATAAAGCCGACCGCCCGCGCACACGCATCGACATAGCCCGTGTCGAAAGCCCCGCACGCGACAAGCTGGACACCCTCGTGGCACTCCTCCGCGACCTCGGCGACACGAAATCAATCGTTTTCGTCAACCACCGCGAAAGCGCCGAACGCATCTTCGACCGTCTCCGCAGCGAAGGCCTCCCCGCCGGACTTTACCACGGAGGCCTCGAACAAGACCTCCGCGACCGCGCGATCGTGATGCTCAACAACGGCTCCACTCCCATACTCGTATCCACCGACCTCGGATCTCGCGGACTCGACATCGACCGCATCGACAACGTAATCCACTACCATCTGCCCCCCACCGAAGCAGCTTGGACACACCGCAACGGCCGCACCGCCCGAGTAGATGCTTCCGGCCGCGTCTTCATCATCACATCCGAGGGCGAGAACATACCCGAATACGTCAACTGGGATCACGACTTCACTCCATCACACGACGCCGCTCCCACTGCTAAGCGGCCCGCGCTGGTCACCATGCACATCAATGCCGGCCGTCGCGAGAAAGTTTCCCGCGGCGACATCGTCGGCTTCCTCACAAAGCAAGCCGGACTCGATGGCGCGCAGATTGGCCGCATCGACCTCCGCGACCATTCAGCATACGTAGCCGTCCCTCGCAGCGCATTACCTTTGATAGCTGCCGTGCCCGCTCCGAAAATCAAGAACAAACGCGTACGCATCACACCGGTCCAACCCTGACCGGTGTCCCATTTTTTGCTTCGTCCGACGAAAATTCGCATTTTTTTTGCTAACTTTGTAGCAATGCCTTAAAAACATTGATACAATGTCCGACGAAACACAGAATACCGACCACTCAAAACCATACTGCGACCCTAAAGACGTAGTCAAGCACCAGCTCCGGGGCATGTTCCAGACCTGGTTTCTCGACTACGCCTCTTACGTTATCCTCGAGCGCGCCGTCCCCAATATCGACGACGGCCTCAAGCCCGTGCAACGGCGCATCCTCCACTCGATGAAAACCCTCGACGACGGACGCTTCAACAAGGTGGCCAACATCGTCGGAAATACCATGCAGTATCACCCTCATGGCGACGCTTCCATCTACGAAGCTCTCGTGCAGCTCGGTCAGAAAGACCTCCTCGTCGAGACTCAAGGCAACTGGGGCAACATACTCACGGGCGACTCCGCAGCCGCCGGCCGTTACATCGAGGCCCGGCTCTCGCAATTTGCTCTGGAAGCACTCTACAACCCCAAAGTCACCGAATGGACAAAGAGCTACGACGGACGCCAGGACGAGCCCGTCACTCTCCCCTCCAAATTCCCGCTCCTGCTCGCGCAAGGTGCCGAAGGCATCGCCGTGGGACTCTCATCCAAGATTCTCCCGCACAACTTCAACGAAATCATCGACGCCTCTATTGCATACCTCCGCGGCGAAGACTTCGAGCTCTTCCCCGACTTCGTCACCGGTGGTTTCATCGACGTGTCGCGATACAACGACGGCAAGCGCGGAGGTGCACTCAAAGTGCGCGCTAAAATCGAAAAAATCGACAATCGCACTCTCGCCATCACCGAAATACCTTTCGGACGCACCGTAGGCGCCGTCATCGACTCTATCCTCAAGGCTTTCGAAAAAGGAAAAATCAAAATCCGCAAAGTCGACAACAACACAGCCGAACACGCGCGCATAATCGTACATCTCATCCCCGGCACATCATCCGACAAGACTATCGACGCCCTCTACGCATTCACCGATTGCGAGGTGAGCATTTCGCCCAACTGCTGCGTCATCGTAGGCGACAAGCCCGAGTTCCTCGGTGTCAGCGACGTACTGCGCCATTCGGCCGACCGCACCGTCAAGATTCTCCGTGCCGACCTCGAGATTCAGCTCGCCGAACTGCGCAACCAGCTCATGAACGCATCTCTCGAGAAGATTTTCATCGAGCAACGCATCTACAAGGACAAAGAGTACGAAGAAGCACCCGACATCAAAGCTGCGATCGCCCATATCCGCGGACGTCTGGAGCCATTCTCCGGATCCTTCACCCGCGATATCACCGACGACGATATACTCCACCTGCTCGAAATACGCATGAAACGCATCCTGCGTTTCAACGTCAAGGACGCCGAAGATGCCATCGCGCGCCTCGGCGCACGCATTGCCGAGACCCTCGACCACCTCGACAACATCATAGCCTACGCCATCTCCTGGTACGAAGGCATCAAGGAAAAATACGGCCACACCTTCCCGCGACGCACCGTAATCCGCGGATTCGACAGCATACAGGCCGCCAATGTAGCCGAAGCCACCGAAAAGCTGTACATCAACCGCGAAGAAGGCTTCATCGGCACCGGTCTAAAGAAAGACGAATACGTATGCAACTGCTCCGATATCGACGACATCATCATTTTCTACAAAGACGGCCGATATAAGATTGTCAAGGTGCAGGACAAACTATCCGTGG
>CANSGE010000020.1 GCA_947646295.1 uncultured Bacteroidales bacterium | reverse complement strand
ACGGCATGAAGCGCTGGGCTCTCGACAACGGCGCCCGCCACTACACCCACTGGTTTCACCCGCTGACGGACGGCACCGCCGAAAAGCACGATGCCTTCATCGAGCACGACGGCAAGGGTGGGGTAGTCGAGGAATTTTCCGGCAAGCTGCTCGTGCAGCAGGAACCCGACGCCTCGTCGTTCCCCAACGGTGGCATCCGCAACACCTTCGAGGCCCGCGGCTATTCGGCATGGGATATCTCCTCGCCGGCCTTCATACTTGATGGTACCCTCTGTATCCCCACCATCTTCATATCATACACCGGTGAGAGCCTTGACTACAAGACACCGCTCCTGCGCTCGCTCAACGCCATCGACAAGGCCGCCACATCAGTGGCACGCTTTTTCGACCCTGAGGTGAAGCATGTAAAATCATTCCTTGGATGGGAGCAGGAATACTTCCTCGTCGACGAAGCCCTCTACTCAGCGCGCCCCGACCTGATGCTCACCGGACGCACCCTCATGGGCCATGAAAGCGCCAAGAACCAGCAGCTCGAAGACCACTACTTCGGCGCAATCCCCTCGCGAGTGGAAGCCTTCATGCTCGACCTCGAAATCGAGGCCCAGAAACTCGGCATCCCCGCCAAAACACGCCACAACGAAGTGGCGCCCAACCAATTTGAGCTCGCCCCCATCTACGAGGAAGCCAACCTGGCCAACGACCACAACCTGCTGCTCATGTCGCTGATGAGCGAGGTGGCCCGCCGCCACAACTTCCGCGTGCTGCTCCACGAAAAGCCCTTTGCCGGCGTCAACGGCTCGGGCAAGCACAACAACTGGAGCCTCGGCACCGACCGCGGCGCAATGCTCTTCGCCCCCGGCAAGACTCCCGAGGACAACCTGCAATTCCTCACCTTCATCATCAATGTGATGAGCGCCGTGCACAAGCACAACGCACTGCTCAAGGCCTCCATCATGTCGGCCACCAACGCACATCGTCTCGGGGCCAACGAGGCACCCCCCGCCATCATCTCCATCTTCACCGGCTCCAGCATTGAGAAAGTGCTCGACGCGCTCGAGAACTCCACCCCCGAGCAACTCGCCGACCTGGCCAAGAAATCCGGCGTATCGGTGGGCCTGGCGCAGATACCCGAACTGCTCGTCGACAATACCGACCGCAACCGCACATCGCCGTTCGCGTTCACCGGTAACCGCTTTGAATTCCGTGCCGTAGGCTCGTCGGCCAACTGTGCCTGCGCCATGATAGCCCTCAGCGCCGCCGTGGCCGACCAGCTCAACGACTTCCACGCCGCCATCACCAAGCGTCTCGAGGCCGGCGAGAGCAAAGACGATGCCATACTCAACGAACTGCGCGCCCTCATCCGCGAATGCAAGGCCATACAATTCAACGGCAACGGCTACTCCGACGAATGGAAAGAAGAAGCCGCCCGCCGCGGACTCGACTGCGAGACGTCGGCCCCGAAGATTTTCGACGCATATCTCTCGCAGCAGTCGGTGGATATGTTCCGCCGCACGGGAGTGTTCAGCGAAGTAGAGCTGGAGGCCCGAAATGAGGTGAAGTGGGAGATGTACACCAAAAAAGTGCAGATCGAGGCCCGCGTGCTCGGCGATCTCGCCCTCAACCACGTCATCCCCGTGGCTACGCGCTACCAGTCGTTCCTGGTGGACAATGTGGTGAAGCTCAAGACCCTCTTCTCAGGCGTCAAAGGTGCCAAAGTAGTGGCCCACGATCTGGAGACCATCGAGAAGATATCGCATCACATGGACGTGATCAAGACCGAGACGGATGCCATGGTGAACGCCCGCAAGGCCGCCAACAAAATCGAGAACGAACGCGAGAAGGCCATCGCATACCACGATACGGTGCTCCCGGCCATGGAGACCATACGCTACCACATCGACAAGCTCGAACTCATGGTCGACAACGAGATGTGGCCTCTCCCCAAATATCGCGAACTCCTCTTCATACGTTGATGGAACCACTGAAACACGAATGCGGCGTAGCCTTGATAAGGCTGCGCCGTCCGTTAGAATACTACCACCGGAAATACGGCACATACTCCTGGGCGCTCGACAAGCTCTATCTGCTGATGGAGAAGCAGCACAACCGCGGGCAGGAAGCCGCCGGCATAGGCGTGGTGAAGCTCCACAGCCCCGCTGGATACGAAAACATATACCGCGAGCGCGAGCTTGGCAAAGATGCCATACCCGAAATTTTCGCCCGCGTGGGAGCGGCCATCCCCGCCGACCTCAATACGCTGCCGGGTGGTAAAGTGAAGGCTTTCACGCCCTTCCTGGGCGAGCTATACATGGGGCACCTGCGTTACTCCACTACGGGGCGCAGCGGCATGGCGTTCGCCCATCCGGTGCTGCGCCGCAACAACTGGCGCTCGCGCTCGCTGCTGCTCTGCGGCAATTTCAACCTGACGAATGTCGATGAGATGTTTGACCGTATCGTGGCCTCGGGCCAGCATCCGCGCATGTCGAGCGACACCAACATGCTGCTCGAACAGCTCGGTTTTGCCCTCGACAAGGAAAACAAGCGTCTGTACCGCCAATACCGCGACGAGCTTCAAGACCCCGTGCTGGCCCGCACGATAGAAGACCGTCTCGACCTCGGCGCCATGCTCGCAAAGGAAGCCCCGGAGTGGGACGGCGGATTTGTGATGTGCGGTGCCACAGGGTCGGGCAGCATGTTCGCGCTTCGTGATCCGCACGGCATACGCCCGGCATTCTATTACATTGATGATGAGGTGATAGTGCTTGCATCGGAGCGCCCCGTGATACAGACGGCCTTCAATGTGCCGCTTGAGGAAGTGCATGAGCTGGGCGCGGGCAAAGCGCTGCTCATCGACAATACGGGCGACTACGAAATCAAGCAGATATTGCCCGAGGAGCGCAACGAGGCCTGCTCTTTTGAGCGTATATACTTCTCGCGCGGCTCCGATGCCGATATCTACCGCGAGCGCAAGGCTCTTGGGGCGGCTCTGGCCGAGCCGGTGCTCCGCGCCGTGGACTATGATTTCGACCATACGGTATTTTCATTCATCCCCAATACGGCCGAGGTCGCCTTTCTGGGGCTTGAGCAGCAGCTCATGGCCCGGCTTGATGAGATCAAGCTCGACGAAATCAGCGCGGCCATAGCCGCCGGCGATGCCGGCCGCGACAGGCTCGAAAAGATACTGCGCCGACACCTGCGCGTGGAAAAATCGGTGATCAAGGATGTGAAGATGCGCACTTTCATCGCCGAGGGCGACTCGCGCGACGATATGGCTGCCCACGTCTATGATGTGACCTACAATTCGATCACCGGCGGCCGCGACAGCCTCGTGGTGATCGACGACAGCATAGTGCGCGGCACCACTCTGCGCCAGTCTATCCTGCGGATGATCGACCGCCTCAATCCGCGGCGTATCATCGTGCTGAGTTCATCGCCGCAGGTGCGCTATCCGGATTATTACGGCATTGATATGTCGTCGATGGACCAGTTCATTGCCTTCCACGCAGCCATCAAGCTGCTGGTGGATGCCGGGCGGCGCGACATCATCGACCAGACGTATCTGGCATGTCACGCGCAGCGGCATGTGCCTGCGGGCGAGAGGGTGAATTGTGTGAAACGCATCTACGAGCCTTTCACAGATGAGGAAATCTCGGATGCGATAGCCGCGATGCTCACCGAAGGCAGCACTATAAAAGCGGAGGTGAAGATAATCTATCAGACGCTGGATGATATGCACAAGGCCATCCCGGGGCACCCGGGCGACTGGTATTTCTCGGGCGACTATCCCACGCCGGGCGGTATCCGCCATGTCAACGAGGCTTTCATTGCCTTCTTCGACAAGACTTTCGGCTCGCCGATGAGGCGCAAGCCGTTTTACTCAGAGCCGTTTACCGCAGAGAGTTGAGATTGTCGAGAATACCTGCAAGACGGGCGCGCACCGCACGCAGACGGCCAATGGCCTCGAAGCGTCGGCTCACGCCCGTGTTGTTGTTGCGCAGCTCCTCCTGGGCGGCGTCGATCTTGAGTCCTTTCTCCTTGACCAGAAAGTTGATCATGCGTATCTTCTCGATATCCGAGGGGGTATAGAGGCGCTGGCCGCCCTTGTTGCGGCGAGGGTGAATGATGGTGAATTTTTTCTCCCAGAAACGCAATGTGGAGCAGGGCAGGCCGACGATTTCGGCCACTTCGCTCACTTTGTAGTATTTTTTCTCAAGCTCATCCATAAAATCAGTCCATTACGTGTCCGGCATTCTCGGCCTGACGTATCATATCGTCGTATTCCTCCGGTGTGAGGTCCATGAAATAATAGTTGACGGGATTCTGCGGCTCGCCGCGCAGGCGCACCTCATAGTGGAGATGGGGGCCGGTGGACTTGCCGGTGTTGCCCACCTCGCCGATGAGGTCGCCGCGAGATACTTTCTGCCCGGGGCTGACGAGTATCTTCGAGAGATGTGCGAAGCGGGTGAGATAATTGTAGCCGTGGCTGATCTCGATGAGATTGCCGTAGCCGCTCTTCCATCCGGCCGATTGTACAGTGCCGTCGCCGGTGGCGTATACCTTGGTGCCGATGGGGGCCGAGAAGTCCATGCCTTCGTGGAAGCGCGATGTGCCGTAGATGGGGTCGCGGCGGTAGCCGTAGCCTGAGGCCATCGTGCGCAAGTCCTTGTCGGCCACGGGCTGTATGGAGGGGATGTGGCGCAGGCGGTCTTTGGAGGCGATGGCTTCCTTGCGCAGGAAGTCGAATGATTTGCTCTGGTTGTAGATGAGATTGTCGAGGCGGTCGAGCTTGGATGAAACCGTGCGCAGGAGGCGGTCGTCGGGCATGGAGTCGAGGCTGTCGTAATTGCGCTGGCGCTCCAGTCCGGCGTATCGCGAGGCGGTGGATAGAGGGTCGGCCTGCATGAGCACGCGGTAGAAGTTATTGTCGCGGGCGGCGAGATCCTCCATCACGGCGAGGGCCTCGTCGGAGCGGCGGTTGAGGGTGGAGAGCTGGGCCTGCATGCGCTCGTTCGACTTGCGGAGCACGGCCTCCTTGGGAAAATCGATGAAGAAATACAATGTGAGGCATATGGCCACTCCGGCCAGCGCCCCCCAGGCAAACTGGCCGAGCGTGATCCACACACGGCTGCGCCGCGAGGGGTAGACGCGGTCGTATTTCTCCGTCACCGGATTATATCTGTAGAATGCCTTCTGGCTCATGTATCTTGGAGTGATTTTGTTGCAAATTTAAGCCTTTTTGCTTAATTTTGCACGATTATTTCGGCGCAAATTTTCGGCAAGCGCCGGCCAATAAATGTCAGATAATAATAAAATACCTCATAATATGCTATCCGCTAAAGAAATACGTAAATCTTACAAAGACTTTTTCGAGAGCAAGGGCCATCACATCGTGCCCTCGGCTCCGATGGTGATCAAGGACGACCCCACGCTGATGTTCACCAACGCCGGTATGAATCAGTTCAAGGACATCATCCTGGGCAATAAAGCGGCGAAATACAAGCGAGTGGCCGACTCTCAGAAGTGTCTCCGCGTGAGCGGCAAGCATAACGACCTCGAAGAGGTGGGACACGATACGTACCATCATACAATGTTCGAGATGCTGGGCAACTGGTCGTTCGGTGACTATTTCAAGAAAGAAGCCATCGACTGGGCATGGGAATTCCTGGTGGATGTGATCGGCCTCGACCCGAAGCGTCTCTATGCCACCGTATTCGAAGGCTCGCCCGCCGAGGGTCTCTCGCGCGACGATGAAGCCGCCGGATACTGGGAGCAGCATCTCCCCGCCGACCATATTATCAACGGCAACAAACACGACAACTTCTGGGAAATGGGCGATACGGGTCCCTGCGGTCCGTGCTCGGAAATACATATCGACCTGCGCAGCGATGCCGAACGCGAGGCTGTGCCGGGCGCATCACTCGTCAATAAGGACCACCCGCAGGTGATCGAAATCTGGAACCTGGTGTTCATGCAGTTCAACCGCATGGCCGACGGCTCCCTGCAGCCGCTCCCCGCCAAGGTGATCGATACCGGTATGGGCTTCGAGCGTCTCTGCATGGCTCTCCAGGGCAAGACGTCAAACTATGATACCGACGTCTTCACCCCGCTGATTTCGAAGATAGCCAATCTCTCGGGTAAGGAATACGGCAAGTCGCAGGATGTGGATGTGGCTATGCGCGTCGTGGCCGACCACGTGCGTACAATAGCATTCTCGATAGCCGACTCGCAGCTGCCCTCCAATGCCAAGGCTGGCTACGTGATACGCCGAATCCTGCGTCGCGCCGTGCGATATGCCTATACTTTCCTCGATCAGAAATCGGCATTCATGTACCGTCTGATCGATACCCTCATCGAATCAATGGGCGATGCTTATCCCGAACTGGTATCGCAGCGCGAGCTCATCATGCGCGTGATCAAGGAAGAGGAAGATTCGTTCCTGCGCACGCTCGAAAACGGTATCCGCCTGCTCGACGATACCATCCGCCAGACAAAGGCCGAGGGCAAGAATGAAATCTCCGGCAAACAGGCTTTCGTGCTCTACGATACCTACGGATTCCCGTTGGACCTCACCGAGCTGATCCTCAAGGAAAAGGGCATGACTCTCAATCAGGCTGAGTTTGATGCCGAGATGCAGGCTCAGAAGGAACGCGCCCGCAGCGCTGCAGCCGTCGAGGCTACCGACTGGCAGACCATAGCCGAGGGCGAACAGGAGTTTGTGGGCTACGACTCGCTTGAGACCGAGACCTCGATACTGCGTTTCCGCAAGGTGAAGCAGAAAAATCAGGAATATTACCAGATCGTGCTCTCCAAGACGCCTTTCTATGCCGAAATGGGTGGCCAGAGCGGCGACCGCGGCACGCTCACCGATGAAGAAACCGGCGAAGTGATAGAAATTTACGATACCAAGCGCGAAAATGGCATGGGAGTGCATCTCACAAAGAAATTGCCCGCCAATCCGGCGGCTGCTTTTGTGGCCAAAGTCGATGAAGACGCACGCCTGGCTACCTCGTGCAACCACACCGCCACTCACCTGCTGCATCAGGCCCTCCGCGAGGTGCTCGGCACTCATGTGGAGCAGAAGGGCTCGCTGGTGACCCCGACCTCGCTGCGCTTCGACTTCTCTCACTTCCAGAAGGTCACCCCCGAGGAGCTTGAAAAGGTTGAGCGCCTCGCCAACAAGCGCGTCCGCCAGGCTATCGCTCTCGACGAGCATCGCGACATGCCCATCGCGCAGGCCCGCGAAATGGGTGCCATGGCTCTCTTCGGCGAGAAATACGGCGAGGAAGTGCGTGTGATCAAATACGGCGACTCCGTGGAGCTGTGCGGCGGTACGCACGTGGCCAATACCGGCAATATCGGTATGATCAAGATCGTGAGCGAAAGCTCGATCGCTGCCGGTATACGCCGTATCGAGGCTATCACGGGCAGCGCTGTGGAGGATCTCATGGCCGCTACCGGCAAGACTCTCCACAATGTTGCATCAATGCTCAACAATGCTCCTGATGTGCTGACAGCTCTCAAGCGTTATATCGACGAAAATGCCGAACTGCGTCATCAGGCTGAGGAAGCCTTCAACGAACGCGTGGCTGTAGTGACCGATGAGGTGCTCAAGTCGGCTACAACTGTCAATGGCGTGACCGTGGCCGAGCTGCGCGGCGTGCGCATCCCCGATCTGGTCAAGAATGTGGCCTTCGGCATCCGCGGCCGTCAGGCACAGAACACTGTGTTCGTAGCTGCCACACGCGATATGGGCGGCAAGCCGCTGCTCACGGTAATGATCACGGAAGACCTCGTCAAAGCCGGTCTCAATGCTTCGGCTATCGTGCGCGAGGCTGCCAAGGCCATCAAGGGCGGCGGCGGCGGTCAGCCCGGATTCGCCCAGGCAGGCGGCAAGGATGCCGATGGTCTCGAAAAGGCTTTCGAGCTGATGATGGCAGCCGTGACAGCTCATTGATACATATAATCTATACCATGATAAAACACAAAACACTCTCGACAATAGCCTGCCTGGGCCTTGTATTCACGGCTCAGGCAGCCAAAGTCGATACACTCTCGATCGCTACCACTTACCTTGACACTCCGGAGTCGGTAGTGGTAATCACTCCCGATGCGGCGGCTGTCAATCCGGCGAAACGTTTCCCGACGGTGTACATGCTCAACGGCTACAGCGGCGACCATCTGTCATGGATCTCGATGCGGCCCGACCTGCCCGAGCTGGCCGACAGCTACGGCGTGGTGATGGTGATGCCCGACGGCCGCGACAGCTGGTATTGGGATTCACCCGTCGATCCGTCGATGCAGATGGAATCGTTCTTTACCCAAGACCTCGTGCCTTACGTGGATACTTACTACCCGACGCTCACCGACGCCTCGAAGCGTGCCATCACGGGCCTGAGCATGGGCGGACACGGCGCTTTGTGGCTCGCCATGCATCACCCGGATATATGGGGCAACGTAGGCTCGATGTCGGGCGGCGTGGATATACGCCCATTTGCCGAAAAGTGGAAAATACCGCAGCGCATCGGCTCACGTGATACCGACCGTGCTGTCTGGGATGCTTATACCGTATCGACCAACATCCCGCTGCTCAAGGAAGCCGGGCTCAATATCACATTTGATTGCGGGGCCGACGACTTTTTTGCCGGTGTCAATGACAATCTGCACCGTATGCTGCTCGAAAATGCCGTGCCGCACGACTATACATCGCGCCCCGGCGCCCACTCGCAGGCTTATTGGCGCAACTCCATACTGTATCACCTCTTATTCTTTAATGAGAATTTCAAAAAATGATTCTCCGGCATCTTGCACTTACCAATTTCAAGAATATCCGCTCAGCGGAGCTTGATTTTTCCCCGAAAGTCAATTGTCTTCTGGGCAATAATGGTATGGGCAAGAGCAATCTGCTCGATGCAATCTATTTTCTGAGTTTCACCAAAAGCTACACGCGTGTGCCCGACTCTATGCTCATCACCACAGGCGAGAGTTTCGGCATCCTGTCGGGCGAGTATACCCGCGGGCAGGCCGAGGAGGAGCTCACGGCCGGCCTGCGCGCGGGTGCACGCAAGACATTCAGGCGCGGCGGCAAGGAGTACAAGCGTCTGAGCAGCCATATCGGACTCTTTCCGGCAGTGATGATCGCACCGGCCGACCTTGAGCTTGTGTCAGGGCCGTCGGAGGTGCGCCGCCGTTTTATCGACATGATCATCTCGCAGAGTGATCCGCGCTATCTCGATGCGCTGATCCGCTACGGCCAGGCTCTCGACCAGCGCAACCGTCTGCTGAAAGATGACGCCACCGACCCTACGCTCTTTCTCTCCGTGGAAATGGTGATGGCGGCCGCCGCCGATTACATTCGTGCGCGGCGTGTGGAGGCCATCGGGCGCCTCTCGGAGGTGTTCGGCAAGTATTACAGCCGTATCGGCGGCGAAAATGAGTCGGTAGAGCTTGCGCTGGAGATATCCGGGGCCGAGGATGGTGCATTTGCCGACGCGCTGGAGCACTACCGCTCGCGCGACCGCATCCTCCGGCATACATCCGTGGGGCCGCACCGCGATGATCTGGTGATGACACTCAATGGCATGGAGGTGCGCCGCACGGCATCCCAAGGACAGACAAAGTCGGTCACCATCGCGCTACGCTTCGCGCAGTACGATTTCCTGCGCCGGTCAATTTCGGTGAAGCCGCTCCTGCTGCTCGACGATATTTTCGATAAGCTCGATGCTCTGCGTGTGGAACGTATCATATCCATCGTGGCGACGCAGGATTTCGGACAGATATTCATTACCGACACCAATCGCAAGTATCTCGACGAGATCATGCGCGCCATCAAATCAGATTACCGCATCTGGGCCGTGACTGATGGAGCATTCACACTCATGAGCTGATGGAAAAGACTGATCCCATAAGGGTGGGCGACCTGATCCGCCAGGTCATCGAGACCGAGGACAATCTCAATGAGCTTGACCGCCAGAAGGCTTCGTATATATGGAGCGAGATCGTGGGGGCGCATATCAATCAGGTGACCACCAACCGCTATGTGCAGGGCGATGTGCTGCACGTATACATTTCCTCGGGAATCATCAAGAGCGAACTCGCATTTTTTACCGACCCCCTGCGCGACAAAATCAATCAGAGCATAGGGCGGCAAGTAATCACTAAAATAATCATACACTGATGTCAGATAAACGTATAGTAGACTTTCCCCATCCATTTCATCATATCCAGGATCTGCAGCTGCGCTTCAATGATGTGGACATTTTCGGCCATATCAACAATACGATATATCTGCAGTTCTACGATCTGGCCAAACTCGAGTATTATAAGGCCGTGATGGGCCCGGATTTCGATATGACTAAAATAGTGCTTGTGATCGTAAATATCAATTGCGACTTTTATGCTCCGGCATTCCACAATGAGCGCCTCGTGGTGCAGACAGCCACATCGCGGATAGGGGAGAAATCCGTCACATTGGAGCAGCGGCTCATCAATGCTGATACGGGCCAGGTGAAAAGCCGCTGTGTCACAATTCTTTCGGGCTTCGATACCAAGACGATGAAGCCGGCTGACATCCAGCCCGAATGGCGCGAGCGTATCTGCCGTTTCGAGGGCCGTCAATTCTGATACCGGGCGACCGCCCGCAAGGCGATAAATTATTTTTTCAAAAAAACACAGAAAAATTTTGTCAGAATTAAAATTATTCCTAACTTTGTAATAAATACAAGAATGTTAAATTCTGAAATGCGAAAAATAATGGTTAGCGAGAGTCAAATGCTTGAAATGTTGCGGCAGAGCGAAATCAGGCCATCCATCCATCGGCTGGCGGTGCTTGATTACGTGGCCAACCGCCAGACACATCCTACTGCAGAGGAAGTGTACAAAGCGATATTGGCCGACTTTCCGAATGTTTCGAAGACTACGGTCTACAATTCGCTGCATGCTATGGCTGAAGCTCATATCCTGCGCGAGCTGGAGATCGAAAGCGGCTCAACGCGCTATGACCTGGCTCTCCAGGCGCCCCACAGTCATTTCAGATGCACATCCTGTGGCAGAATTTTCGACATGAATCTCCCCTCAGGGCTCGACAATATGGTGAGCCCGGGCTTCAAAGTCGAGGCGACCGACCTCTTTTTTGCAGGTCTCTGTCCGCGATGTGCGAAGAATAACTAACGGTAAAACTATTTATTACAATGAAAGAATTAAAAGGAACAAAGACAGAGCAAAATCTCATGGAAGCCTTCGCCGGCGAATCACAGGCACGCAATAAATATACCTATTACGCATCGAAAGCCCGCAAGGAGGGCTTCGAGCAGATCGCAGCCATTTTCGAGGAAACGGCTCAGAATGAAAAAGAGCACGCGAAACTGTGGTTCAAATATCTCCACGGGGGTGAAATGCCCGATACAATGGCAAATCTCCGCGACGCAGCCGAGGGCGAAAACTACGAGTGGACCGATATGTACGACCGCATGGCTGCCGAGGCCGAGGAAGAAGGCTTCCCCCAGATCGCCGCGAAATTCCGTGCGGTAGGTGCCATCGAGCGTCACCATGAAGATCGTTACCGCCGCTTGCTCAAGAATATCGAGGAAGGCATAGTATTCTCCCGTGAGGGCGATACAATATGGATCTGCCGCAACTGTGGCCACGTGGTGATCGGCAAAAAGGCACCCGCAGCCTGCCCCGTGTGCGCCCATGCGCAGAGCTTCTTCGAAATCGAAGCCGAAAACTATTGATTGATACCTATCGAAGCAGTCCCGGTATCCGCGTTGACGCGGGCACCGGGACTGTATTTTTTATGCGCACTGTCAGTGGCCGATATGAGACTGGTTGTTGCTGTTGTATCTATCGCCTTGGATGACGATTGTATCAAGTGTGGCATTGATATCGGCCATTTCCTGTGGTGTGTAAGTCACATTGGCTGCGGCGATATTGTCTTCGAGGTGGCGGAGACTGCGGCTGCCCGGTATGGGTACGATCCATGGTTTCTGATATAGAATCCAGGAAATGGCTACCTGGGCCGGCGTAATACCTTTCTTTTCGGCGATTGACTTCACAAAATCGACGAGCACCATGTTGGCCTCGATGTTTTCTTTTTGGAAGCGTGGCACGGATGACCGGAAATCGTGTTTGCCAAATTGCGTGTCTTTGGTGATGCCTCCGGTAAGGAATCCTTTACCGAGCGGGCTGAAAGGCACAAGTCCGATGCCAAGCTCGCCGAGCAGGGGTAAGAGGTCCTGTTCAGGATTGCGCCAGAAGAGTGAAAACTCGCTCTGTACGGCAGTAAGCGGCAAAAGGGCGTTGGCCTCACGGATAGTGTTCACGCCGGCTTCCGACAGCCCCCAGTGAAGAATCTTCCCTTCGTCCATCAGATCCTTGATGGTGCCGGCCACATCGGCAATGGGGACATCGGGATCAACCCTATGCTGGTAGTAGAGATCGATATGGTCGGTGCGGAGGCGTTTCAACGAGCCTTCCACTGATTTTCGAATTGTGGCGGGGCGGCTGTCAAGGACTTGCTTGAAATCATCCATATTCATGCTGATTCCGAATTTTGTGGCTATCTTTACTTCGTGGCGTATAGGCTCAAGAGCCTCACCGACGAGCTCCTCATTGGTAAATGGTCCGTATACCTCGGCGGTATCGAAGAAGGTGACTCCCAGATCGTGTGCCGTGCGGATGAGTTTGATCATTTCTTTTTTGTCGGCGGCCGCGCCGTAGCCATGGCTCATGGCCATGCATCCAAGTCCGATGGCGGATACTTCAAGGGGGGATTCTGAGCCTAATATTCTGTTTTTCATATTTTGATATTTTTTATTGGATTCAGCAGAATAACAAATACAGATAGCTTGAAGTGCGTGTAAAAAGTCGGTAACAAATGTACTTTTTACGGTTTTCAATCGGGGTATACCGATGGGAGGCCGGCGCTGTGGCCTGTGTCCATATTCTTCTGCCAGAATCTGATCGCGTCATCGACCCAGCCTTCGGCCACTGTGCCTGTGCCGATACCGAAGCCGTGTGCCAGGCCGTCGTATACGTGAAATTCGGTGGGGATGCCCATTTCGGCGAGGCTGCGGAGACGATTTTGCATTACTGGCCAAGGTGCAATGCCGTCGTCGGAGCCTACGCAAGAATATGTAGGAGCGTCGTGGGGCGAGGCAGTGGAGTAGCCGGTGTACTGGATTATTTCGGCGGCTGCGCGGGGGATGTCGGTGCGTCCGGTGAGTCTCTGCAGATACAGGCTGTTGGCCAGTACGGCACTCATGCGTCCACCGGCGGAACCTCCCCAGAGGGAATAGTTGGATGGATCGACGCCCAATTCGGCGGCGTGGTCGTGAATGTAAGTGATGGCTTTAGCAAGGTCGGAGTACGGATCATCGGGGCGGTAGATGATGGCAAAGGCATTGTATCCGGCTCGGCTTATCTCGAGAGCATGGGGAAAGCTGTCGTGCATAGCTCCCACGTACATGAATCCGCCGCCGGCATTGGTGATGGCGAAGGGGCGGTCTTTCCCGCCACGGAAAAAGAAAAGTCCTGTGTGGGCTTTTGATGGATCGGCGGCTATCTCAGCATCGGAATACATGCGATAAAATATCTGCTGTCCGGCGAGTGCGTCGTTGTAAAGGCGGTTGATGATCTCCACCGTCTTGCGAGGCCGGATGTGGCTGTACCATACGTATACGCCGGGGGTGCTGAGGTCGGCCAATGTCATTGAGCGGGGGACATTGCGGTCGACCGGAAAGAGGAGGTATCCGAAATCTCCAAATACGGAATTGGAAATTACGTCGGCTACGGTCGAAAAAATGGTGAATTTTTCGTCGGCGGGTACATTTTTATTCATATCGTTTTCATCGGCTGATATTTCTGTATCGGGTTTCATACCTTTTTCTTGTTTGATAAGGTCGCCCTCTTGAGCGCAGGATGTACAGAAAAGAACAGTCGAGAGTATATATACGTTGATTCTCATAGTCAAAAAAATCGTATTAGCTCACTATGCAAATTTACGCAGACGGCGGATACCGGCAGCTACACAAATTTCGGTGAGTGAATACGATTTTTCTGAAAATGCTATAAGTAATCTTCTCGATGAGGTGTGAATACATCGATGACTTCGCCGCCCTCGATCACTTCAAAGGAGTGAGGTGTATTGCCCGGTATGGCATATGTGTCACCCGGATGCATTATGACATCAATTTTCTCATCACTTTCCACGATGAGACGGTATCGGCCTGAGATGACGTATCCGCATTGTTCGTGTGGATGGGTGTGCAGAGTGGCGAAATTCCCCTTGACATAGTTCATTTTTGTCACCATTGATTTCTCACCTACGGCGAGGGAGTCAAGGCTCACACCTTTGAATGTCTTTTTGAGTGCGTCCTGACGTGGCACAAATATTTTAGTTTTCATACAATAAATGATTTTAAATAGACAATTGCATCTGTATATCGCCGCGGGCGTAGGCGAGGTGATATTCGGTGAGTTCTTTGAATCCGAGCTTGCGGTAGAGGGCAATTGCCGGCTTGAGACGTGTATTGCTTTCAAGAAATAGTGTTTTGGCGCCGAGCTGCCGGGCTTTGTCGATGACGGCCTCACACAGGCTGCGGCCGATGCCTTTGCGGCGGATGGAATTGTCGACAGCGAGTTTCGCCAGTTCGAAATCGTAAGCAGAATCCTGCGGCATAGGGCAAAGGGCGCATACTCCGACGGGGCGCCCCCCGTATAATGCGACAAAGATGTGGCCGCCTTTGTCAATGATATGTTTTTCAGGATTTTCGAGCACTTCGATGTCGTGAGGCTCGAGCTCCCAGAAGGATTCAATCCATGCGCGGTTGAGCCGGTAGAATGCGTTTTTGTATTGAGGTGTATACTCCACAACTTTTACTTCAGATTGCTCGCGGAGCTTCTTTATCTCGCGGACTCTCTCGACTATGGATTTGCGTTGGAGGGCTTTCTCCCAGTCGGCCAAAGCGGCCCATAAATCATTTTGGCACTCGGCCGAAATCTGGTCGACGGCTCTTTCGACGTCGCGCAGCTGGACTATAAGTTGGGCAGCCAGCTGCTTGCCTAAGCCGGATAGGGTGATGAGAGTGCATCTGCGGTCGGCAAAGTCATTGGCTTCAGTGACAATACCTGCTCTGAGCATTTCTTTTACCATAGTGCTCACGGAGGGGTGTGATTGTCCGATCTCCCTTGCAATGGCAGTGACGCTCTTGGGGCTTTCGTCGTTGAGAGAGAAAAAAACGGGGAACCATTTAGGCTTCAAATCTACTCCATATAGTGCGTAAATGCTTGCGGCATCGCGTGTCAGAAGCTCGGCCATGACCCGGAGCCGGCTGCCAATCGCCATTTTGCCTGTACGTTCAAAGAAATCCATATATGTAATGTATTACGTAATTGATTACGCAAAATTATAAAAAAAATCCGGACCTGCAAAATCATGACGACAGCGGGTGGAATCGTCTTACCGGCGGTAGTCGGAAGGTGACATGCCGAGGTTGTTCTGTACGAAGCGGCGGAAATATCCCGGTGATGAGAAGTTGAATAGGTCGGAAATCTGGACAAAAGAGAGACTTTTGTCGCGGAGCAAGCGTGAAATGTCAAGAGACGTGTAGCGGTTGATCCAGAAGTTGGCCGAGTGTCCGCTCACTTTTTTGCAAATTTCGGAGAGGTATTTTGGAGTGATGCACAGCTCTGATGCGTAATATGATACTTCGCGATGACAACGGTAAACGCCGCTATCGAGCAAAGCGAAAAATTTACTCATCACGGAGGCGTACTGCGGGGTGATGGAGTCCTGGCGGCAGTTGTAGGCGTGGAAATCGAAGAAGTCGAGGAGCATCAGCTGGACTGCGCACCGTATGCTTTCTTCGTAAAAGACAAATCCGGTGGTTTCGTAGCGGTATTTCACCCCTTGAAAATCCCGGAGACAGAGATTGTATTGGGCGTCGTTGAGATTTATGACCGGATTCATGAAAAGGGCGAGCTGTCCTTTCATGCCATAGTTGGACTGCGGGGTGCAATGTTCAACAAATCCGGCCTCGATGTATATGACCATGACGTGGAAGTCATCGGAGGGAGCCATATTCTCCATGAGCGCGCCTTTGCGGACAATCATCAGGTCGTGCGTGGCGAATGTGAAGTGACGGCCGTTGAAATCAAAATCCATATGACCTTCAAGGCAAAGTGCATGAGCGAGGTAGCCTTCCATCTCGGGTGAGGCTATCCCGCTCAGGTTGTCAGTGATGATGAGTTTGTCGAATGGTTTTTGGTAATTCATAATTTGTACGCGTTTGTCGGCGCACAAATTTACGAAAATTTTGAATTCAAGCAATCGGCTACTTGTGTTGCAATTAATTCTTGTATGAGGGAATGGCTATTTTCACAGTCGTTTACCGAAAAATTCAGTGAGTTTGTCGACTTCGCTGTCGACGTACTCCGGGATATAATACGTCTGGATATGGGTGGCACCGGGGATGAGGAAGAGTTCCTTGTCGGTGGTGCCGGTAGCCTTTTGAAAGGCATCGGATGTCATATAGAAGGTGTCGGCTTTGTCACCGGCCATCATGAGCAGAGGTGCATTGATGAGCTCAATCTGATCGGTTGCGTCCCAGGTCTTCAGCTCCATGAGGCTCTCCATTGTGTAGCGGAAAGTGGAGTTGGGATGCACGTGGGTGCGGTTGTAATATATCGCTCCCTCGCGGTAGAGGTCGAAGGGGAGTGCCTGAATCTGTTCGTCGGTGAGATTCATGTCGCCGGTGAAAACAATTTCGCCTGTCATGACGCGTTTGTCGCGGGCGTCGGATGCTTCTTTGAGGCGCTGCTGAATGGTTGATATTGCCGAATCCATGAATCCGTTGCGGCGCACGCGGCCTGAATTGAACATGCTGAGTGTGGCTACGGCCTTGAAGCGCTTGTCGCTCTTGGCGGCCCCCAGCGTATAGCCACCACCACCGCAGATGCCGAAAGCGCCGATGCGCCGGGAATCGACGCCGGGGAAGCGGGAGATGTAATCGGCCATGCCGTGGATGTCGTTGATGCGGAAGGCCGGCTTATCGGTATGGCGAGGTTGACCGCCGCTCGCGCCCTGATAGGATGCATCGGCTGCAATGGTGATAAAACCTTTTTCGGCCAAGCGTTGCGCGAAAAGTCCCGCTACCTGCTCCTTCGTGCCCCCGTTGGGGTGGGCGATGATGATGGCCGGATACTGTTTGCCGACGGGATCGTAATCGGCGGGAGTATATACGTTGGCGGCTATTTCAATGCCGTCGAGATCGTATTTCACGGGGTGGATATTCACTTTGCCGGGCTGG
>CANSGE010000019.1 GCA_947646295.1 uncultured Bacteroidales bacterium | reverse complement strand
CGATGTTAACCACAGCTTCGCGCTTGTTGAGAGCGATGATGGTACCTTCGATTACATCCTTGTCCTTAACGGTGCCAAGCGATTCATCATAGGTGCGGGTGAGTTCTTCACGAGATTTTTCACCAGCGGTTTCGCCTTTCTCGTAGGCTTCCCAGTCGAAATCTACGATAGGGGTGTTGAGTTGTTCTGTCATTTAAAAAGTTAATAATAAGTTAATTAATAGTGTCGAGACTGATGCCGCGGCACGCTTTGGCGCCGAGCAGGCGCTTTAGCGCGGCAAATTTACTATTTTTTTTTGAAATCTGCAAGCGGCGCGTGCGCTTTTTCGGTGACCGTAAGGTCGTTAGAAATATCGGGCGACTTTTTTGGAAAGCTCGGCCGGGTCGGTGACTCTCTCGACGAGGTTGCCTCCGCGGTCGATGATGAATGTCATCGGGAGTGCGCCGACATTGTAATCGGTGAGGGGCTTGATGCCTTCGGTGGTGGAGTTCCAGACGGTGGTCCAGGGGAGATTGGCGGCTGTCTGGCGCCAACGGGTCTCATCAGCATCGAAAGCAATCTGATAAATTTCGATGTCGCCGGGATGCGCTTCCCAGATTGTATTCAATATGGCGTTGTATGCCATGGATGATTCAGCTGAATAATTTGTGAAGCTGAGAAGTGTCACGTGGCCTTTTGATGCTAATTCGCGGAGCGAACGAGCGGTGCCGCGAGCATCGGCGCGGTTGATTTCGATCAAGCCGGCTTGTGTGGCTTCGAGTGCAACGGGCTGTGCGTCGGCGCCGCGGCGCAATGCTTCCTCTGCGCGGGCTTTGAGCCATGCGGTGCGCGGGTCGTCGGGGCGTGTGTTGATGAAGCGCTGTGTAGCTATGAGGAAAAGCCGGCGGTCGGCCGGATTGGACAGGTCGAGCAGAGGACGGCCGTCCACAGATTTATTTATCAGGTAATAATATGAGATCACGCCGGGGTCGGAATAAGCGCGACGGAAGAGATCGGCTTTCAGGGCGGAGTCGGCCACGGTGGCGGCGGGGCCTGCCGAGGCTACTGATGCGTTGAGGATGCTGTCGATTCGTTGAATATTGGCAGCAGCTTCGGTGCCGGAGAGGGAATATCGACTTCCGAAGTCGGCGGCGGAGGCCGTGAGCTCTATGGCGTCGATTGAATCGACGGGGAAGTATATCGAGCGGCCTGCGAGCGACACACGCATGATTTCGGGGTAGGGTGCTGCCTCGGTGGCGTGGTATGAGAAGCGTCCGCCATCTGCGAGCGGGAGTGAGTCGACGTTGTACCACAGACCGTTGTTGTAGCCTTCGATAGCGAGAGTGTCGGAAGTGGTAGCTCCGTCGATGGTGCCGGAAATGCTCCATCCATTACCTGACTGCGAGCATGAGGTCAGTGCGAGGGCTGCCAGTGCGGCGGCGTAGATAAGCTGTTTCATGAGCGGAATTTGTCGGCTATGGATTGTGCGATCTGTTGCATGCGTTCGGGAGCGGGCGAGAGCTTGGGACGACGGAAGTCGAGGTCGCCCTCGGTCTGCATCGGCACGAGGTGTATATGTGCGTGCGGCACTTCGAGACCGAGCACGGCCATGCCTACCTTGCGGCAAGGAATGGCTTCGCGCAATGCCAAGGCAACCTTTTTGGCAAATACGGTGAGGTCGGCGATCTCGCTGTCGGAGAGGTCAAAAATGTAGTCAACCTCGCGTTTGGGGATTACGAGTACGTGTCCCTCGGCCAGAGGGTTGATGTCGAGGAAGGCATAGTGGCGGTCGTCTTCCGCTACCTTGTAGGAGGGTATCTCGCCGGCTACAATGCGTGAGAAAATTGATGGCATGCTGATCAGAATGAGATTTCGATGATTTCAAATTTCATGAGTCCCGAGGGAACCTTGATTTCGACGATTTCGCCGATTTTGTGTCCGAGGAGGCCCTGGGCGATGGGTGTTGATGATGCGATCTTCTTTTCGCGGAGGTTGGCTTCTGAGTCAGCCACGATAGTATATTCCATCACGGCCCCGTTGCCTACGTTTTTGATCTTGACTCTGTTGAGTATCTGTACCTCGTCAGTGTTGAGTTTTGTTTCGTCAAGGATGCGTGCGTTGGCCACGAGGTCTTTGAGCTGTGCAATTTTCATTTCGAGCATACCCTGCGCCTCTTTGGCAGCGTCGTACTCAGCATTTTCGCTCAAGTCGCCTTTGTCGCGGGCCTCGGCGATCGCACGTGATATTTCGGGTCGCTTAACTGTTTCCAGATAAGTGATTTCTTCCATTTTCTTCTTGTAACCTTCTTTGGTCATGTAGGTTATTGCCATAGTATTATCTTGGTGTTAGGTTGTACGTAAATAGTAAAAAAATGAAGAAACCCTGCGTAGTCGCCGAGTCCCTGCATCTTTTGTTTGTTTCAAATTTTCCTTGAGGCAAAGGTATGGACTTTTTTGCGAATACGGCATATTTTATCTATAAAATTTGTTAAATATCATCATACTGAGATATTTTGGAGTAAATTTGGATATGGAATTTACATTAACGATAAATGAGGAAGTGCGCCGGGCTGCACCGCGCTTGCGCGTGGCTGTGATCACGGCCGAGATCGAGAACTGCGAGACATCTGACGAATTGTGGGCAGAGATCGAGAAGGAGGCGGAGCGTATCCGGGGCGAGTATCCCATGGATGCTGTGCGCCTGCGCCCGGCTATCGATGCTACGCGGGCTGCCTACAAAGCCTGCGGAAAGGAGCCCAACCGATACCGTCCTTCAGCAGAGGCGCTTTGCCGACGTTGCGTAAAGGGTATGGATCTGTATCGATCGCTGGCTGTGATTGACCTGATAAATCTGCTTTCGCTCAAGACTGGGCATTCGATCGGGGGCTTTGACGCAGATGCCGTGGCCGGCCCGTCGCTCGCACTTGGAGTGGGGCGTGAAGGCGAACCATATGAAGCCATACACCGCGGCCCCCTCAATATAGCAGGAATGCCAGTGATACGTGATACTGTGGGTGGGATAGGTACGCCTACATCCGACAACGAACGCACCAAACTGACACGCGATACGCGGCATCTGCTCATCACGCTCAATATGTATGACGGGGGCCCTGACGCAGATGAAATCATTGCCGAAACGAAGCGTCTGTTGCGCGCGTACGCGCACGCGAACAATATTATATATAATATAGCAGGAGGGGATTGATTAGTAACCCTCATTTTAAAACCTTCTTATGGAAATACTTGAATTTTACGGGACTCAGGTCAATGACCGCCATATCGAGCGTGCCGTGGAGGTGCTTCGCGATGGAGGGATAGTGATTTATCCTACAGATACTCTCTATGCCTTGGGTTGCGATGCGCTGAATAATCGTGCCGTGGAGCGGCTGTGCAAGATCAAAGGTATCAATCCCGATAAGAATTATCTGTCGGTAGTATGTTCGGGCATCGCGCAGGCAGCCGAATATGCCCGCATCGACAATCGTGCCTTCCGCATCATCAAGGATGCGTTGCCCGGACCGTATACGTTCATTCTACCGGCATCGACTACGCTGCCCAAGGTATTCAAGGGACGCAAGAGTGTGGGCGTGCGTGTGCCTGACTGTGATATCGCCCGCCGACTCGCCGAGGTGATGGGCAATCCCATCCTGTCAACTTCAGTGGAAGCCGAGGAGGCTGAGCCGATGACATTGCCCTCGGAATTGGCCGAACATTACAAAGCTGTGGCCGATGTGCTGCTTGATGGTGGAGAGGGCCGCACGGAAGGGTCGGCGATAATTGACCTGACGAATTCTGCCGAGCCTGAAGTCGTCAGGGGGCATTTCGAGTTTTGAATCTCACGATGTTGAAATATACAGAGGAGGCTGTGTCATGAAAATTGACACAGCCTCCTTAGCTTTTTCGCAGTCTTATGATTATTTGCGGCAGAGACGCTCTGTGTCGCGTGCGATCATAAGCTCTTCATCGGTGGGGATGACGCATACTTTGACGCGTGAAGACGGCAGAGAGATTTCAGTCTCGGTGCCGCGTGTGCGTGCGTTGAGTTCGGTATCGAGTTCCACGCCCATGAAAGCGAGAGGTGCGCAGACGTCGGCGCGGAGACCGGCCTGATTTTCGCCCACACCGCCTGTGAAGACGATGATGTCGACACCACCCATCTCGGCGGCATATGCACCGATGTATTTGATGATGCGCTGTTCGTACATCTCGAGGCCGAGGATCGCGCGGGGATTTCCATCATTTACGGCAGCTTCGATCTCGCGCATATCAGAAGAAATCTCAGTGAGGCCTGCCATACCGCTCTGCTTGTTGATGATATTCTGGAGATCGGCGGCTGAGAGATTGTGGCGAGTCATGAGATATGTGAGAGCTCCCGGGTCGACGTCGCCCACGCGAGTACCCATCATGAGACCTTCGGTGGGAGTGAGGCCCATTGATGTATCGATGCTCTTGCCGTTGCAGACGGCTGTTATCGAGCCGCCATTGCCGATGTGGCAGGTGATGATGCGTTTTGTCGCAGGGTCGATACCGAGGAATTCGCCCACGCGCTGAGTCACGTAGCGGTGGCTGGTGCCGTGGAAGCCATAGCGGCGCACGCCGTCTTCCTTGTAGAATTTGTATGGCAGGGCGTACATGTATGATTTAGCCGGCATGGTCTGGTGGAAAGCAGTGTCGAATACACCTACCTGCGGAACGCCGGGCATGAGGGCCGTGATAGCTTCGATGCCGGTCATGTTGGCGGGATTGTGGAGCGGTGCGAGGTCGTAGCACTGGCGTATCATATCCTTGACTTCGTCGGTGATGACAACGCTTTCGGTGAATTTCTCGGCGCCGTGTACCACGCGATGACCTACGGCGTCAATTTCGTCGTAAGATTTGATACATCCCTCCATAGGGTCGGTGAGGAGATTGAGCACAGCCTTGATGGCACCCTGGTGGTCAGTGTGGCCGAGCATGAGAGTGGCTTTGGAGCCGTCGGCGCGTTTGTATTTCAGAAAACCGTCGGGGAGACCGATTTTTTCCACACCGCCTTCAGCCATGGTGGCGTCAGTGGCAGTGTCAATGAGTTTGTACTTTACCGAACTGCTGCCGGAGTTGATTACAAGAATTTTCATGAGATAGAGAATGATTAGAGATTTTTGCTTCCGATGGCCTGGCAACAGGTCATGATGATTGTTTTGTAGATGTCCTCGGGGTAGCATCCACGGCTGAGGTCGCTCACGGGAGCGGCGAGGCCCTGCAGGATAGGACCGATGGCTTCGACGCCGGCGAAACGCTGTACGAGTTTATATGCGATGTTGCCTACCTCCAGCGAGGGGAACACCAGCACGTTGGCTTTGCCGTTGATGATGCTTTCGGGTGCTTTCTTGTGAGCTACCGAGGGCACGATGGCGGCATCGGCCTGAAGCTCGCCGTCGACGATGAGTTCGGGTGCGATTTTATGTACAAGTTCAGTGGCGCGCACTACTTTTTCTACGCGTTCGTGTTTTGCGGAGCCTTTGGTGGAGAATGACAGCATGGCTACGCGAGGCTCTATTCCGGCGAGGTCGCGGGCGGTGTCAGCGGAGCAGACGGCTATCTGTGCGAGCTCTTCGGCGGTGGGGTCGGGGAGCACGGCGCAATCGGCGAACACCATCACGCCGTTGGTTCCGAAAGGAGAATCTTCAGGAAGCAGCATCAGGAATGCGCCTGAGACGACGGAAATGCCCGGGCGTGTTTTTATTACCTGGAAAGCTGCGCGGAGTACATTACCTGTGGTATTCTGTGCTCCGGCGACTTCACCGTCGGCATCGCCGGCTTTCACGATGAGGCATCCGAGATAGAGGGGGTTGGCGGTGGTGAGGCGTGCCTGTTCTTCAGTCATTCCTTTGTGACGGCGGAGCTGGTAGAGCAGGGGGGCATAGCGGTCGATGACGGCTTCGTCGGAGGGGTCGACGATGGTGGCGCGTTCGATGTTCTCGAGGTTCATGTCGATGGCCATGCGTTTTACCTCATCGTGGTTGCCTATGAGGATTATGTCTGCGATATCGTCGGCTATGATACGGTCGGCGGCTTTAAGGGTGCGGGGCTCTGTGCCTTCAGGCAGTACGATGCGCTGGCGGTGAGCTTTGGCTTTGGCAGTGAGATTGTCGAAGAGATTCATATCGTATAGGGTTGTAAAATGTAGTATGTCAGAATTCGGATGTGAAGTGGAACCGTATGTCGGGGAAGTCCGTGCGGGCCATCTGCAGCACATAGCCTGAGTCGGCGAGGAATACGTCGCGTCCGTCGCGGTCGACAGCCATGAATTGATGTTTGCGGCGTTTGAAGTTGGCGAGTTGCTCGGCATTGTCGCTCTCTATCCAGCAGGCCTTATAAAGTGATATGGGTTCCCAGCGGCATTGAGCGCCGTATTCGTGTTCGAGGCGGTATTGTATCACCTCAAACTGGAGTTGGCCTACGGTGCCGATGATTTTGCGGCCGTTGAATTGATTGATAAACAGCTGGGCTACGCCTTCGTCCATGAGCTGCTGGATACCCTTTTCGAGCTGTTTGCTCTTCATCGGGTCAGTATTTTCGATGTATTTGAACATTTCCGGCGAGAAGCTGGGCAGTCCTTTGAAGTGTATTTCCTCGCCTGAAGTGATGGTGTCGCCGATTTTGAAGTTGCCGGTATCGGGTATGCCCACGATATCGCCGGGCCAAGCCTCGTCGACAATGCTCTTTTTCTGAGCCATGAAGGCTGTAGGGGCGGAGAATTTGAGAGATTTGCCGGTGCGTACCTGTTTGTATGAGGCATTTCGCTCGAAGCGTCCTGAGCAGATTTTTACAAAAGCGATGCACGAGCGGTGGTTGGGGTCCATATTGGCATGGATCTTGAAAACAAATCCCGAGAATCCCGGTTCGGCGGGTTCGACGCGGCGCTCCAGAGCGTCGACGGGTCGCGGAGCGGGGGCTATTTTCACGAAGCAGTCGAGCAGCTCCTTGACGCCGAAAGTATTCAGTGCTGAGCCGAAAAATACCGGGGCGACCCGTGCGTCGAGATAGTCCTGTACGTTGAATTCGGGGTAGACGCCTTCGATCAGCTCAAGGTCTTCACGGAGTTTGGCCGCATCGGCTTCGCCTACGGCAGCGTCGATGCGCTGGTCGTTGACGTCGTCGATTTCCACGCGTTCGCTCACCTTCTGCTTGTCGGGGGTGAAAAGGTCGAGCGACTGCTCATATATATTATATACCCCCTTGAATTTTGCGCCTATGTTGATAGGCCAGCTGAGCGGACGCACGCCGATGTGGAGCTCAGCTTCCAGCTCGTCGAGGATATCGAAGGGATCGCGGCCCTCGCGGTCGAGCTTGTTGACGAATATGATCACCGGGGTATTGCGCATGCGGCACACCTCCATGAGCTTGCGTGTCTGTTGCTCGACGCCTTTGGCCACGTCGACCACGATGATTACAGAATCGACGGCCGTGAGGGTGCGGTAGGTGTCCTCTGCGAAATCCTGGTGGCCCGGGGTGTCGAGGATGTTTATCTTATAGTCGCCGTAATTGAAACCCATCACCGAGGTGGCCACGGATATACCACGCTGCTTTTCGATTTCCATCCAGTCGGATGTGGCGGTTTTCTTGATTTTGTTTGATTTCACGGCGCCGGCGATGTGGATAGCGCCGCCGAAGAGCAGGAGCTTTTCGGTAAGGGTGGTCTTGCCGGCATCAGGGTGCGAGATGATGGCGAATGTGCGCCGGCGTGAGATTTCGTCGTTGATGTTAGCCATTGATACGTTTTATGCAGCGGGCGAGTGATTCCTCCCAGTGGGGGATGTCCACGCCGTATGTTACTTTATAGCGGGTCTTGTCGAGCACGCTGTAGTGTGGGCGCTTGGCCGCGGTGGGGTAGTCTTCGGATGGTATGGGGAGTACCTTGCATGAATTTACACCGGCCAGTCGCAGGATTGCCACGGCAAAATCATACCATGATGCCACACCCTCACCGGCATAATTGACGATGCCGGGCACCCATTGCTGGGCGAAGAGGATTGTCTCGATAGCCTGGGCCAGGTCGGCGGCATATGTAGGGGTGCCTATCTGGTCGGCCACGATTTTGAGTACAGGTCTCTCCGATGCCAGGCGCAGGATTGTGCGCACGAAGTTGTTGCCGTAGGGCGAATAGAGCCAGCCCGTGCGTATGATGATGCTTTCGGGCGCGAGACCCAGAAGAGCTGTCTCGCCTTTGCGCTTGGTGGTGCCGTACTGCGAGAGCGGGTTCACTTTGTCGCTTTCTGAATATGGACGGTACGTGCGTCCGTCAAATACGTAATCGGTGGATATATGTATTATGCGCAGTCCGAGCTCATCGGCAATGTGCGCTATATTTGTTACGGCGTCGGTATTGACCGCGGCACATAGCAGCTTTTCCTCCTCGGCACGGTCGACGGCTGTATATCCGGCGCAATTGACCACGTGGCTGAATTCGCCCTGGCGCAGAAACGCATCGACTTCATCGCGGCGCGTGAGGTCGAGATCGTCTTTATCTATATATGTGGTGATTCCGGGGTGCGAGGCTTCGAGCCGGTCGCGCAGCTCGCGCCCCAGTTGTCCGTTACTTCCTGTGACAAGTATCTTCATGATGTGTACGTAAATCTCGCACAAAATTACAAAAAAGTATTCATATACCCGTGATAAAATGAAAAAATCGCCTCTGCGCAAAGCCCGGTGGGCGCGTATGGTAGAAATTTCAAAAATCAAAATTCAAAAATCAAAATTTATTTCGTACCTTTGCGTGATTATTCAGAATAAACTACACTCCTTTTACAAGCATGTTGGAAGAAGATCGCATACAGAAAATAAATATTGAGTCGGAAATGAAATCGGCCTACATCGACTATTCTATGTCGGTGATAGTGTCGCGTGCTTTGCCCGACGTACGTGACGGTATGAAACCCGTCCACCGCCGTGTACTCTTCGGTATGAACCAGATGGGCAACACGTCGGATAAACCCCACAAGAAAGCCGCCAACTGCGTCGGCGAAGTCATGGGTAAGTATCACCCCCACGGTGACTCTTCTATCTATGGCACTGTCGTGCGCATGGCACAGGATTGGTCGCTGCGATACACTCTCGTCGACGGCCACGGCAACTTCGGCTCGATCGATGGCGACGGCCCCGCCGCAATGCGTTATACTGAGGTTCGCCTTGCCAAGATGGGTGAGGAAATGCTCCGTGACCTCGATTCAGATACCGTCGACTTCCAGCCCAACTACGACAACTCCCGCGAAGAGCCTGTCGTGCTTCCCACACGATTCCCCAACCTGCTCGTCAACGGTGCTTCAGGTATCGCCGTCGGCATGGCCACTAACATGCCTCCCCACAACCTCACCGAGGCCATCAACGCATCCATTGCCGTGCTTGACAATCCTGATATCGATATCGAGGAACTCATCAAGATCATTCCCGCTCCCGATTTTCCCACCGGCGGCACCATCTACGGCTACAGCGGCGTGCGCGACGCCTATCTTACAGGCCGCGGACGTGTCATCATCCGTGCACGCGCCATCATAGAGCAGGAAAAAGGCCATGAATCCATCATCGTCAACGAAATCCCCTACGGTGTCAATAAGGCCGAGCTCATCAAATACATCGCCGACCTCGTGATCGAGAAAAAAATCGACGGCATCGCCGATATCAACGATGAAAGCGACGGCGACGGCATGCGCATCGTCATCAAGCTCCGCTCCGATGCCAATTCATCCGTGGTGCTCAATAAGCTCTACAAGCTCACCCAGCTCCAGTCGTCATTCGCGGTCAACAATGTGGCACTCGTCAACGGCCGTCCCAAGACACTTACCCTCAAGGAACTGCTTGAAGCTTTCGTGGAGCACCGTCACGAAGTGGTGATACGCCGCACACGCTACAAACTCGGCAAGGCACGCGAACGCGCCCATATCCTCGAAGGCCTCATCATCGCCTCCGATAATATCGATGAAGTAATCTCCATCATCCGCAATACTCCCCGCACCGAAGACCCCCGCGAACGACTCAAAGAACGCTTCGGTCTCTCCGACGCTCAGGCCCAGGCCGTCGTCGACATGCAGCTCAAACGCCTCTCCGGACTCGAGCAGGACAAACTCCATGACCAATACCGCGAGGTCGAGGCGGAAATTGCCGGTTACGAGCTCATCCTGAGCGACGAAAGCGTGTGCCGCGACCTCATCCGCTCCGAGCTTGAAGAAGTACGTGATACATTCGGCGACGAACGCAAGACCGATATCGACTATACCGCTGGCGACTTCAACGCCGAGGATTTCTATGCCGACGACGACATGATAATCACCATCTCGCACCTCGGCTACATCAAGCGCACGCCCCTCAGCGAATACCGCGCCCAGCACCGCGGAGGCGTAGGCTCGCGCGGAAGCCAGACACGTGAGGAAGACTTCATCGAACACGTTTACACCGCCTCGATGCACAGCTCAGTGCTCTTCTTCACCGATCGCGGTCTCGTATACAAGCTCAAGGTATATGAGCTCCCCGAAGGCACCAAGACCTCAAAGGGTCGCGCTCTGCAGAATATCCTCAACATCGAACCGGGCGACAAGGTGCGCGCCTACATCGCCATCAAGGGCCTCAATGACCCTGAATTTGCAGCTTCGCACTTCCTGGTATTCGCTACCCGCCGCGGTATTGTCAAGAAGACCGCCCTTACCGAATACGTCCGTGTGCTCGCCAAGGGCAAGAAGGCCATCATCATCCGCGAGGGCGACAGCCTCATCGGCGTAGAACTCACCGATAATGACTCCGACATACTGCTCGCAGCTCGTCAGGGCAAAGCCAACCGCTTCCCCACCGCGTCACTCCGTGCCATGGGACGCGTCAGCACAGGTGTGCGCGGCATGCGTCTCCACGGCGACAACGAAGTAGTGGGCCTCATCACCATGCGTGCCGATTCGGGCGATTCTGTACTCGTAGTTTCCGAAAAGGGCTATGGCAAGCGCACCGACCTCGGCGCATATCGCATCACCTCGCGCGGTACCCAAGGTGTCAAGACTCTCAACGTCACTGACAAGACCGGTGAACTTGTAGCCTTTGAAAGTGTTAATGATGACAACGACCTCGTGATCATCAATCGTTCGGGCATCCTTGTGCGCATCCGCGTAGCCGACATACGTATCTGCGGCCGTGCCACACAGGGTGTACGCCTCATCAACCTCGAGAAGCGTGCCGATGAAATCGCGTCAGTATGCTGCGTCCCCACCGACCCCGAAGAGGATGTTGAAGCTATCGACGGCGAAGAGCTCCCCGAACTCCCTCTCGAAGCCGATGCTCCCGAAGCGGATGAGACCGACGATGACGACGAACCCATCGAAGATGATTCCGACATCACCGACGACTCAGAAGAATAATCAGAAATTTAACCACACATATAATATAACAACATGAAAAAACTCACCGCTATCGCTGCAGGCCTCATCTTCGGAGCAGTAGCTCTGCCCGCCCAGCAGCAAGTAGTAAAAGACGCCGAACGCGCCGCTAAAGAAGGACAGCCCGCTGCCAAGGTCGTGGAAATCATCACTCCCGCTTTCACCGACCCCGCCACTGCGGCCGAGGCCCTCACATATGTAGTGCCCGGCAAAGCCCTCTTCTCAGAATACGATCAGCTCCTCGGTCTCAAATCATTCAATAAACTTCCCGAAGGCGGTGATCAGGCCATGGTCGATGACCTCCTCCTCGGCTTCGACTTCTACACCCGTGCTCTCCCCCTCGACTCAGTCGCAGATGCAAAGGGTAAGATCAAGACAAAGCACTCAAAGGAAATCCTCAATACACTTGCCGGCCACTTTACCGACTACAATTCGGCTGCCGTCACAGCTTGGGAACTCAAACAATACGACAAGGCATATCGCGCCTGGGATATTTTCCTCGATATGGCTGCCGACCCCCGTCTGAAGATCAACAACCTCCCTGCTGACACTACCCTCTCTGAAATCGCGTTCAATCAGGCTTTGGCCGCTTGGCAGGCCGATTCACTGAATCTCGCCCTCAAGTCATTCATGAAAGCGCGCAAGATGGGTTACAACAAGAAAGCTCTCTACGACTACGCTATCGCTGTAGGCGCTTCTTCAGGTGCCAACGAAACTGTATACGAACTCGCTCAGGAAGCCAATGGTCTCTACGGCAACGAAGACCCCAACTACCTCGGCCACATCATCAACTACCTCCTCCAGGCCAACCGTCTTGATGAGGCAAATGCCCAGATCGACGCAGCCATCGCCCAGAACCCCGACAACGCTCAGTATTACGTGGTGAAAGGTATCCTGCTCGACAATCAGGATAAGAAAGCTGAAGCAAAGGCTCTCTTCGAAAAGGCCGTGTCTCTTGACGCCAACAACTCCATGGCTCTCTACAACATGGGCCGTGCTCTCTGCGAGGAAGCTTATACTCTCAGCGACTCAGCACCCACCACTCCCGCCGAAAGCGAGAAATTCTACAATGAAAAGATCGTGCCCCTCTTCCGTCAGGCTGCCGAATACCTCGAGAACGCATGGAACATCGACAACAACAATACCGATGCTCTCCGCTATCTTGACAATGTATATTACAACCTCCACGACGAAAATATGATGAAAGACGTCAAGGCTCGCCTTGGCGAATAAGATATAGTTCATAATTTTGAATTTTTGAATTTGATTTCCGGAAGTCGAGACCGTGAGGCCTCGGCTTTCTTTTTTACCCCACATATCATAGACTTTCAAAAAAAATCACTAAATTTGCACTGTTGACAGCAAAATACGTGTAATGACTTCAACAAAAGCGCCTTTGTCGCCAAAAGAAATCTTCGCCGACTATCTGTGTCGCAACAAAAAGCGACGCACAGCCGAGCGGTACGCCATACTCGACCGTGCCATGCGGGCCGTAGGGCATTTCTCCGTAGAGGCTCTCTGCGATACTCTGCGCGACGAAGACTACCACGTATCCACCACCACCGTTTATTCCACACTCGAGTTGCTCGTCGACTGCGGCCTCGTGATACGCCACCGCTTCAACGACCGCCGCTCACTCTACGAGAAAGCTCCCGTATCGCAAGGTGCCCAATGCCATCACCATCTCATCTGCACCGTCTGCGGAAAGATCAAGGAGATGCGCGACCCCGAGCTTACACAGCTCATCGAGGCAAAACGCTTCCCGGCATTCACCCCAGCTTATTTCGCTCTCAACATATACGGCACATGCAGCGCATGTACACGCCGCAAACGCCGTAAAAAATTATCTCAGAAATAATCATATACATTCACCATACAACTCACCAAAGTAAAAATCATGAAAGTCGATGTACTCTTAGGCCTCCAGTGGGGCGATGAAGGAAAAGGCAAAGTAGTGGACGTGCTCACACCGCGCTACGACGTAGTGGCTCGCTTCCAGGGCGGTCCCAACGCCGGTCATACCCTCGAATTCGAAGGCCGAAAAGTCGTACTCCGCTCGATTCCTTCCGGCGTATTCCAGGGCAACGTAAATGTCATCGGCAACGGCGTCGTACTTGATCCCGTGCTTTTCGGCAAAGAAGCCCGCGAACTCATGGACGCCGGCACCGACCTCCACTCCATACTCAAGATATCAAAAAAGGCCCACCTCATCATGCCCACTCACCGTCTGCTTGACGCCGCCGGCGAAAAAGCCATGGGTAAAGGCAAGATAGGCACAACAGGCAAAGGCATTGGCCCTACATATACCGATAAGATCTCACGCCACGGTCTCCGTGTAGGCGATATCCTCGCGCCCGACTTTGCCGCGCGCTATGCCGCCGCCCGCGACCGTCATCTCGAAATGCTCGCATCACTCGGTGCCACACCCGATGCCGGAACACTCGCAACACTTGAGGCCGAATGGATGCAAGCCGTCGATGCTCTGCGCGAATTCCCCCTCATCGACTCCGAACATTATCTCAACGCCTGCCTCGACCGTGGCGAGAACATCCTCTGCGAGGGCGCTCAAGGCACCATGCTTGATGTTGACTTCGGCTCATATCCCTTCGTCACATCATCTAATACCACATGTGCCGGCGCATGCACAGGTCTCGGCATCGCCCCCCGCCGCATTGGCGACGTATACGGCATCTTCAAGGCCTACTGCACACGTGTGGGCAGCGGACCTTTCCCAACAGAGCTCTTCGATGAAACCGGCGCACGCATCCGCGACCTCGGCCATGAATATGGAGCCGTCACCGGCCGCGAACGCCGCTGCGGATGGATCGATCTCGTGGCCCTCCGCTACGCCGTGATGATCAATGGCGTCACAAAGCTCATCATGATGAAGAGCGACGTGCTCGATACATTCCCCACCATCAAGGCTTGCACACATTACGAAGTCGACGGAGTAGCCACCCGCGACTTCCCCTATTCGATTGACGATCCGGAGCGCGTGCGTCCCGTCTACAAGGAACTCCCCGGATGGAATGTCGATATGACCTCTGTCACTTCACCCGATCAGTTCCCCCAGGCTTTCCGCGATTACATCACCTTCCTCGAAGGTGAGCTCGGCGTCCCCGTGGCAATTGTATCGGTAGGCCCCGACCGCAAACAGACCATAGAACTCTGAAACCATACCTTAACAACTTACCTAACCCCTGAAAAACACCTGAAACTATGGCAAAAGTAAAACCTTTCCGCGGCGTGCGTCCGCCCCGCGACCTTGTCACCCAAGTCGCTTCAAGACCCTACGACGTCCTCAACTCCGAAGAAGCACGTGCTGAAGCCGAGGGAAATCCCCGTTCGCTTTATCACATCATCAAGCCCGAGATCGACTTCGAGCCGGGCAAGGATGAACACGCTCCCGAGGTCTATGACCGCGCCGTAGCCAATTTCGAGGCATTCCAGCGTGAGGGCTGGCTCGTGCAGGACGACAAAGAGCATTATTACATATATGCTCAGACGATGGATGGCCGCACACAGTACGGCATTGTCATCGCGGCCAATGTGGCCGACTATATGGAAGGCCGCATCAAAAAGCACGAACTCACCCGCCGCGACAAGGAGGAAGACCGCATGAAGCACGTGCGCGTGCAGAATGCCAATATCGAGCCCGTTTTCTTTGCCTTCCCCGACAACGAGGCGCTTGAGCAGATCATCCGCGACGTAACAGCCGGCAAGCCCGAATACGATTTCGTGGCGCCCGACGGATTCGGTCACACATTCTGGGTGATTGACGATGATGCCACTATAGCCCGCATCACCGAAGAGTTTGACAAAATCCCAGCTCTGTACATAGCCGACGGTCACCACCGCACTGCCGCTGCCGCTCTCGTAGGCAACGAAAAGGCACAGCAGAATCCCGCGCATCGCGGCGATGAGGAGTACAACTACTTCCTCGCTGTGGCTTTCCCGGCCTCGCATCTCAAGATCATCGACTACAATCGTGTAGTGCGTGATCTCAACGGACTCTCGCCCGCGGAGTTCCTCGAGCGTCTCGAACGCAACTTTATCGTCCGCGACATGGGCACTCTGACGTATACCCCCGAGCGTCTCCACAATTTCGCCCTCTATCTCGAGGGCCGCTGGTATTCCCTCACAGCCCGCGAAGGCACTTACGACGATAATGATCCCATCGGTGTGCTCGACGTCACCATCTCTTCCGATCATATCCTGCGCGACATCCTCGGTATCACCGACCTTCGCTCCGATAAGCGCATCGACTTCGTAGGCGGTATCCGCGGACTCGATGAGCTCAAGCGCCGCGTCGATTCCGGCGAGATGGCCATGGCACTTGCCCTCTACCCCGTATCCATGGAGCAGTTGATAGCCATTGCTGATACCGGCAATATCATGCCTCCGAAGACTACGTGGTTCGAACCGAAATTACGCTCAGGACTCGTGATTCATAAACTTGACTGATGCAAGATACCCTGACGCCCGGCAATGCCGGGCGTTTTTTTTCTTTTATGCCGGTGTTTTTATAAATTTTTGCGAAAAAATTTGTAAAAATGAACATATATATATAAATTTGCTGCCGTTACACTATTCAACACTTTGAATAGTATATTTATTTAATTCCGGCATACGTATATGGAAACATCCTTTTAAGCTTCAAAAACACAACATCTGTTTCTGATACGTCGCAAAAGATTAATTTGACTATATGAGATTTTTTACACTTCTTTCATCCGCGCTTCTTGTCGCAGCAAATGCAGTAGCGGCTCCCGTAAGTCCGCGTCAGCACACCCGGTGTATTCATTCAGAGGCTCCTCGCACCGAAGTGCAGAGAGCCGATCTGTCGCATCGTCTTTCCGTCACACCCTCGGCCAGACCTCTGGCTGCCCGCAGCTCTGTCTCCTCGATTGTCCGCAAGGCCCCCGGCGCGCACAAAGCTCCGATCACTGATGAAATCGTATCTTTACCGCCAGCTGGCACAGTAAGCAATTGGTCGCGTGATTGCACCGGCTTCATGGTGTTCTGGGGCTACATCTTCCAGGAAGATATGTACGGAGCTACCCAGCAGATAATCGATGGCGAGGACGGACACGTATATCTCAATACCATCTGCTCAACCTTCCCTCTGCCTGACTCATGGGTCCAGGCCGACAAAGCTGATGACGGCTCCATCACCATTCCAGCCGGCCAGATGGTATACACCGAAGACTATTACGGTGACATTTACGACTATTGTCTCGTGCCACTCACATATGGATACGATGATGACGATGAATATTACGAAGAATTTTACGATTCGTACAAATTCAATCTCGTCGACGGCAAATACGTATCCGATGATCCCGAGATGATTCTCGGCATTTGCGAATGGATTCCCGACGAGGATACATGGTACTGGAGCGGCTACGGCGACCGCGACATCACCATCACCCCTGTGACCGAAGCCGCCGTCCAGCTCCCCTCCGGAGTTTCTGCTGAAAAATGGGCGGCCATCACCGATGAGATGGGCTATTTCGTGGATGTGGCTATCGACGGAGCAAAGCTCTACGTAGGTGGTCTCTATCCGGCATGCCCCGATGCCTATATGGTAGGCGATATTGATGGCGACAAAGTCATATTCAAGGCCGGCCAGTTCCTCGGCGCAACAGATGATTACTCATGGGCTTACCTCTACGGTGGCAAGATCGACGAAATCTATGATGAGGACTGGGAGGAATACGTGCCCGTGGCCACCATCACCGGCGATCTCTCATTCTCTTACGATGCCGAAGCCAAAAAGCTTACCTCCGACGATGCAGTCATCGTCACCTACAACCGTGCGGATGATCTTGCCAACACACACGCCGCCGGGTATATTGAGGAGATTGTCGTGGAATACCAGAACCGTGATCCCGAGGCTTTGCCCGCAAAACCGGTAGATGTATACGTCGAAGACTATTTCGAAGACTATGGTGACTATGATTTCTACTTCACCCTCTCGCCATTTGACGTAGATGGTAATGTCCTCGACCCCGCATGCCTCTACTATCGGATTTATGTTGATGGTGAACCCTTCGTTTTCTATCAGGACGAATACCCCTATTTCCCG
>CANSGE010000018.1 GCA_947646295.1 uncultured Bacteroidales bacterium | reverse complement strand
AAGCGTCGAGATCCGCTCAGTCCTCACCTGCGAGAGCAAGAAGGGCGTCTGCGCCAAGTGCTACGGACGCGACCTCTCCAAGAGCCGTCTCGTACAGAAAGGCGAGGCAGTCGGCGTCATCGCTGCGCAGTCAATCGGCGAGCCTGGTACTCAGCTTACCCTCCGTACATTCCACGTCGGTGGTGTGGCATCCAACGTCGCTGCGATCTCCAGCGTGAAATCACGCTACGACGGTAAGCTCGAAATCGACGAACTCCGCACCGTCGAGACCGAAGAAAAAGACGCCAACGGCAAGCCCGTACACGTAGTCCTCGGACGTCTGGCCGAAATGCGCATCATCGACAACAACACCGGCATGATGCTCACCAACGCCAACATCCCCTACGGCTCCCGTCTCTTCTTCCAGCCCGGCGACCAGGTGAAGGTAGGCGACATCATCTGCGAATGGGACCCCTTCAACGCAGTCATCGTCACCGAGGTCAAAGGTCGTGTACAGTACACCAACCTCATCGAGAATATCAACTACCGCACCGATATCGACGAACAGTCAGGTCTCGAAGATAAAGTCATCATCGAATCCCGCGACCGTGCCAAGGTACCCGAGATCAACATCCTCGATGCCAACGGACAGATCGCTCACACCTACGTTCTCCCCGTGGGCGCGCACCTTATCTTCAACGACGGCGACGAAGTCAAAGTCGGCGATCACCTCGTCAAGATTCCCCGTGCTATCGGTGGCGCAGGTGACATCACCGGTGGTCTTCCCCGAGTTACCGAGCTCTTCGAGGCACGTAACCCGTCGAACCCCGCCATTGTATCCGAAATCGACGGCGAAGTACACTTCGGTAAGGTGAAACGCGGTAATCGCGAAATCTCCGTCACATCCAAGCTCGGAGAAGTCAAGAAATACCTCGTGCCGCTCTCAAAACAGATTCTTGTGCAGGAAAACGACGTCGTGCGTGCAGGTACACCCCTCTCCGACGGTGCCATCACCCCCGCCGATATCCTCAACATCATGGGCCCGACAGCCGTACAGGAATACATCGTCAACCAGGTACAGGACGTCTACCGCATGCAGGGTGTGAAGATCAACGACAAACACTTCGAAGTGATCGTGCGCCAGATGATGCGCAAAGTCACCATCCTCGATCCCGGCGATACCGGTTTCCTCGAACAGCAAGTTGTCGACAAGCGCGACTTCATGGACGAGAACGACCGCATCTGGGGCAAGAAAGTGGTCACCGACGCAGGCGACAGCGAAGAACTCAAGCCCGGTCAGATCATCACAGCTCGCCGTCTCCGCGACGAGAATTCTACCCTCAAGCGCCGCGACCTCCGCACAGTCACTGTGCGCGACGCCGTTCCCGCCACCTCAGAGCAGATTCTCCAGGGTATCACACGCGCCGCACTCCAGACATCCAGCTTCATGTCAGCCGCTTCATTCCAGGAGACCACCAAGGTGCTCAACGAAGCAGCCATCCAGGGCAAGACCGACTCGCTCGAGGGCATGAAGGAAAATGTCATCTGCGGTCACCTCATCCCCGCCGGTACAGGTCTGCGCGAATACGAGAACCTCGTCGTCGGTTCGCGTGACGACTTCCAGCTCGCCGACCGTATCCAGGACGTAGAGCACGAAGAAATCTTCAACGATTGATCCAACTATCGAATTATACACCTGCCAGGGCGTTCCGTGAGGGACGCCCTGGCTGCATTTACACTCATCCCGCATCTTTTAGATGCTTTTCATACTTTGAATTTCGCAAGATTCTCAGTATCTTTGCTGCATGGAACAATACATCGTATCGGCGCGCAAATACCGCCCCTCGACATTTGCTACCGTCGTAGGACAGAAAGCGCTCACCTCTACCCTCAAAAACGCCATTGCTTCCGACCGCCTCGCCCACTCGTACCTCTTCTGCGGCAGCCGGGGCGTCGGCAAGACATCATGCGCGCGCATTTTCGCAAAGACTATCAACTGCAATCACCGCACCCCCGACGGCGAGGCTTGCAACGAATGTGACTCATGCCGCGCGTTCAATCAAGGCAACTCTCTCAATATTATCGAACTCGATGCCGCATCGCACAACGGCATCGAAGATATGAAAGAGCTCATCAAGCAAGTTCAGGTACCTCCCACCCACGGACGCTACCGCGTGTTCATCATCGATGAGGTGCACATGCTCTCCAACGCCGCATTCAACGCCTTCCTCAAGACACTCGAGGAACCACCGTCGTACGTCGTATTCATCCTTGCCACTACCGAAAAGCACAAGATCATCCCCACGATACTCTCGCGTTGCCAGATTTACGATTTCAGCCGTATCACCACTGCCGATATGGTGGAGCATCTGCAATACGTTGCACGCAGCGAGAATATCGAGGCCGAGCCTTCGGCGCTCAACGTCATCGCACGCCAGGCCGACGGTGCTATGCGTGATGCCCTCTCCATCTTCGATCAGGTAGCGGCTTCCTCGCGCGGGCACATCACCTATGCAGGGACCCTGGCCAGTCTCAACGTCCTCGATGCCTCATATTATGAGCGCATACTCCAGGCAGTCCTCGCATCCGATATTCCTTCGATGCTTCTTGAGTTCCATGAGATCCGTCGCAAGGGATTCGATCCGCAATTCTTCATCAACGGCCTCGCTGAGTACATCCGCGACCTTATGATGGCATACACACCCGAGACCCTGCAGCTCGTCGATGCGCCGGATGATGTGCGTGAGGCACTAGCGTCGCTCGCCCGGAAATTCAAGCCCGAATTTCTCTACGCAGCCATGGCTCTGTGCAACGATGCCGACCTCAACTACCGTCAGGCATCCAACAAGCAGCTCTTGATAGAGCTGACGCTCATCCGCATCGCCCAACTTCTTAACCCCTCCCCCGATAAAAGTGGTCTGGGAGAGGGGTCGCTCAAACCCATCTCAAAGTCGGCTCCCGCGCAGACCACAGCGACTCCGACACCCGCACCGGCACCCGCTCCCAAAGTCGAGTCCAAGCTAACTCCGCAGCAGGTGCGCCCGTCCATTCCCGTACCGCCCCCTCCGGCCCCGGCTCCCGCCGCTTCCGCCACGCCGCCACCCCAGCGCAAGGGCGTCATGCGTGCCGGTGGATTGTCAATATCCGCACGTCCCAAGCAGCAGGAGACCATTTCTACCGGGCCGCGGCTCAATCCCTACGACGAGTCCAATGTAGCGGCAGCCTGGGCGGCCTATATCAACGACCATCCCGCCGACCGCCTGCTCGTGAGCGCCATGGCCCAGTCGATACCGTCGAGAGTGGCCCCCGACCGATACGTATCCACTGCGCGGTCCGAAGTCGAGGGACATCTCATCCGCGAAGTGCTCGATGCCCTCACAGGCTATATACGCAATAAAATCGCCAACGACAATTTCGAACTTGAGATTACCGTCGAAGCCGCAGAATTGCCGCCCCGCTTCTGGAACGACCGTCAGGTGCTCGACAGCATGCTCACATCGTACCCCGCCCTCGCCGACTTCATCAAAGATTTCAATCTGGTATTGATTTAACAAACTTTGGACTTGCTGTAGCTCTAAGTCCGAAACAAAAAGTATTTCTATCCGTTTTCCTTTTAGAGCTATATTTGTAAATTTCAAAGAATAATATTACTTTTGCAAAGTTATAGTTGGCTATATTATGAAAGGAATAAAAAAATCAGAAATAAAGTCGGCTTTGAGATTTAAGATTAAAGAGTCAAAATCCGTTCAAAGTCGAGCAGGTCGCAGCATCAGGCTAAGGGCGATCTCTATGGAAGAGCGTTCGATGTTACGGATAAGCACCTATAGTTATCTATTGCCGTGATCTCATATCCGGCATTTTATAAATCCAAATTCATAATGCGAAGTTGCGACGAGCAATCACTTCGCATTATTGATTTATGGACTTTTAGGTCTACAAAGAGCAATAAAAGATATATTGTCGAGGTTGAGGCTTTTGACAATTCTTTCTATGGTGTCAAATTTTATTGGAAAGCGGTAGAAAAGAGTCCCGATAGATATTCTTTATTGACCAATGATTTTGAACCACGTACTATCGTGCGTTCTTGTATAGAAATCATGTTGGACTATTACCGTAAAAATAGATTAGTTTCATTCGGTTTTGTGGCAGCCTCCGATTTGGCTGAGAATATCGATGGCAAAGCGATTGATTTGCGGAAAGGCAATCGGCGATTCCGTTTTTATAAGAGGTTGTTGGCAAATTTATTTGGCCCGCAGACCTTTTACCAGGTGGCGGATATGACCAACACTATCTACCTTATGATAAATAATAAGCAACTCAAGAGCGGCGTCATCTCGATCGAATCGATAGAGAAAAAGCTTAATGAGCTTTATTCAGGAAACTTTGCTATATCAGATATCCAGTAGATTAGGCCCCCTGAGTTGCGTAGCGAAAAGTATTAGAACTATATATTCCCCTTTATCCAGGTATTTACTGCAGTGGTGTCGGTGGCTGCTTCGGCAGCGCTCATTGGCAGTGTGTGCAGGTCAGTGATACCGGAGCCGGGGATGATGTCCTTGAGCAATTGCGACGGGGCAGGGGCATGCTCCAGGGCCTCATATTCGCTGTATGTATAGCGGGTGAAGGCGGTGTGCTCGTTCACTCCGCGACGATCCAGCAGAAAGCCGTCGCAGAGACGTATGGGCGCGGTATTGCGCAAATCGGTCGGCGCCGGATAGCTCACTATGCTTTTTCCATCGGCTGAAAGGGTCACAGGCACTTTATCGACATATTGCGGAGCACATCTGTAGATCACAGCCCGCGGCAGCGCCTGAGCCTCTGAGGGGACCGGGCCGTTCTGCACCGGGGGCATCACGCATATAAAGCCCGTGTCGGAAGGCATGCCCGAGGCAGCCGTTACGGTCGGGGTAGAAACATTATCGGGTTGTGCCACACGTCCGGTGGCGCAACCCGATGCTATAATGGTCAGCAGCCCGGCGGCTGCGATGAGATCAGTTGGGATTTGCTTCATATTTATAGATATCGGCAAGACGGATGAAGAATTGCAGATTGGAGTAAGGCTTTACCGAGCCGCTGCTCGAAGCGCCGTAGGCGGCTCCGTAGGGCACGATGATTTCCGCGGTATCGCCCACGTGCATGTCCTCCATGGCTATTGACCATCCCTGGATAGTGCTGTTGCAGGCAAAACGCTGTATTCCGAGCTTGCCGTAGGTGTTGACATAGTTCGACGAATCGAAGCCCACGCCCTGACAGTCGCGGCCGATGTAGCGCACATCCACTACGCTTGTGTAGAGCGGAGTGAGATTGTCGGCCGTCTCGCTGCGGTCGTTGAAGTAGTGTATGAGCACATATGCTCCCGGATTCCACGCCGGCACGAGTTTTGTGTAGTAGGGCGTGCCGTCGGCGTTGCGGCGGTTCTGCATCTCGTCGAGCCAATTGTCATTGAGCTCGCGCCAGTCGCTGTACTTGTCCCATGTGGTTTCGTCGTCGTCCTTGCAGGCGCTCAGGCCGGCGATTACCCCCAGGGTAGCGATTGCAATGAGGATTTTCTTCATCAGAATGATACTTTAGGAGCAGTGGCAGCCTCGGCGTCGGCTTTGAATTGCGGTTTGGGGGTGAATCCGGCGATCGAAGCGGCCAGCGAGCCGGGGAATGTACGCACAGCCACATTGTACTCGCGCACCTGCTCGGTATATCGGCCGCGTTCGGTGGCGATACGGTTTTCGGTGCCTTCGAGCTGGGTCTGCAGGTCGGTGAACTGGGTGTCGGCTTTCAGATCCGGATAAGCCTCGCGCACGGCATTGACGTAGATGTTGAATGCGCGGCCGAGCTGCTGCTGGGCGTTGTTGTAGCGGTCGAGAGCCGCTTCATCGGTGGGCTGCTCGGCGTTTCGCAGGGCGTTGGCGTCATTGTAGGCGTCAGTGAGGCCGGCGCGAGCGCGGGTCACATTCTCAAAGGTCTCGCTCTCGTGAGCGGCGTAGCCCTTGACGGTTTCCACAAGATTGGGAATGAGATCGAGGCGGCGCTGATACTGCACTTCCACCTGGCTCCACTGCTGGGCCACGCCTTCGTCGAGGGCGACGAATTTGTTGCGGGCGCTGATGTACCAGCCGAAGAACCCGATGAGCAGCACGGCGATGATGCCGACCACGATGAGGAGATTGCGGGTTGTCTTGTTCATTTGTCTTTATTTAAGTTTGCGGAGGAGCGAATTGAGGCTTACGCGGTCGTGGATGAGCTTGTGGAGGTCGGCCACGGCTACGCGGGTCTGCTGCATGGAGTCGCGTTCGCGCAGGGTTACGGTATTGTCTTCGAGAGTCTGATGGTCGACGGTGATGCAGAAGGGAGTACCGATTGCATCCTGGCGGCGGTAACGCTTGCCGATGCTGTCTTTTTCCTCGTAGTGTGTCGAGAAGTCAAATTTGAGGTCGTCGACGATTTCGCGGGCCTTTTCGGGCAGTCCGTCCTTGCGTACCAGGGGCATCACGGCGCATTTCACCGGAGCGAGGGCTGCCGGGAGGTGGAGCACCACGCGGGAGTCGCCGCCTTCGAGCTGCTGCTCCTCGTAGGCAGATGAGAGGACGGAGAGGAACATGCGGTCGACACCGATCGAAGTCTCGATGACGTAGGGAGTGTAGCTCTTGTTGAGCTCGGGATCGAAATACTGGATCTTCTTGCCGGAGAATTTTTCGTGCTGCGAGAGGTCGAAGTCAGTGCGTGAGTGGATACCCTCAACTTCCTTGAAGCCGAAAGGCATCAGGAATTCGATATCGGTAGCGGCGTTGGCGTAGTGGGCCAGTTTCTCGTGGTCGTGATAGCGGTATTTTTCGTCGCCGAGGCCGAGGGCCTTGTGCCAGCGCAGGCGCCATTCCTTCCAGTACTTGAACCATTCCATCTCGTCGCCGGGACGAACAAAGAACTGCATTTCCATCTGTTCGAACTCGCGCATGCGGAAGATAAACTGTCGGGCTACGATCTCATTACGGAAAGCTTTGCCGATCTGGGCGATACCGAAGGGGATACGCATGCGGCCGGTCTTCTGCACATTGAGATAATTGACAAAGATGCCCTGAGCGGTCTCCGGACGCAGATACACTGTCATGGCACCGTCGGCTGTCGAACCCATTTCGGTGCGGAACATCAGATTGAACTGACGCACCTCTGTCCAGTTCTTTGTGCCGGAGATGGGATCGACGATTTCCTCATCGATAATGATCTGGCGGAGTTCGTCGAGATTATTGTCGTTCATGGCCTGGGCGAAGCGCTCGTGGAGAGCGTTGCGGCGCTGTGTGAGCTCGGTCACGCGACCATTTGTCTGGCGGAACATGGCTTCATCGAAGCTTTCGCCGAATCGCTTGGCTGCCTTGGCTACTTCCTTGTCGATTTTCTCGTCGATTTTTGCGATCTGCTCTTCGATGAGCACATCGGCGCGATAGCGCTTCTTGGAGTCGCGGTTGTCGATCAAGGGATCATTGAAGGCGTCGACGTGGCCGGAGGCCTTCCAGATAGTGGGGTGCATGAAGATAGCCGAGTCGATGCCGACGATATTCTCATGCAGGAGCGTCATGGCTTCCCACCAGTAACGCTTGATATTGTTTTTGAGCTCCACACCGTTCTGACCGTAGTCGTAAACGGCTGACAGACCATCATATATTTCACTTGAGGGAAAAACGAAACCGTACTCTTTGGCGTGAGCTACGATTTTCTTAAACACATCTTCTTGTGCCATATCTATTATTTTATTGATTATCGGTAGTAATAATGCGCAAATGTACAAAAAAAAGCCCAAACCACAAAAATCACCATAGAGGTCCGGCGGTAAATGCCGGAAAGTGCTTATATTTGCAGAAATATGTATGTGTTTGATCAATAATTATTCCAAACTATGAAAATTTCGTATATATGTGCTTTTTTGTGTGCTTCGGTGGCCGTGCCTATGTCGGCCAGGATGATAGACCGCAGCGAGGCTGAGAGTATCGCTGCGCGGGTGGCCGGTGCCCCGGTGCGTGCGGCGGCTGCCGATGATGCGCCCCGCGGCAGGAGTGTGTCGGCTGAGCCGTATTATATTTTCAATTCGGAGGCCGCGGGCAGCTTTGTAGTGGTGGCCGGTGACGACCGCCTTCCGCAGGTGCTCGCTTACGGCGATGGAACTGTGGATGTGACGGAGATGCCGGTACAGATGCAGGATATGCTCGCGAGCTATGCCCGTGTGGTGGCTGAGGCCGGCCGGGATGCTGTGGGAAAGGCTCCGGCATCGACGCCTGTGCTGCTGCACACGGCACTGTGGAACCAGCGTGCGCCATACAATCAGTATTGCCCGACGCAGCTCACGGGCTGCGCCGCCACAGCGATGGCTATATTGATGAAGTATCACGAATATCCGGCCCGGGGTATGGGCAGCAATACCTACACATCCTACGGCGAGACGCAGTCAATGGATTTCGATTTCGAGATTGACTGGGATAATATGCTTGACTCCTACGACGGCGAGTACACGCCTGAGCAGGGCGATGCCGTGGCAAAGCTGATGCGTGCCTGCGGTGTGGCCATCAATATGCAATACGGGCTGTATGAAAGCTCGGCCAATACGACATCAATTCCCTATCTGGCCAAATACTTCAGATACAGCAACAGCACCGAGGCTGTGTACAGCGGCGACTTCACGCCGGAGCAGTGGTATGATATGCTTGATAATGAGCTGGATTGCGGGCGCCCCGTAGTGTATCGCGGTGCCGACGCCAATGACAGCAACGGCCATATCTTCATCATTGACGGCCGTGATGGCGAGGGCCTCTATCATATCAACTGGGGCTGGGGTGGAAATTGCAACGGCTACTTCGCGCTGGCAGTGATGAATCCGCAGCCCTACTATGACTACAGCTACTATCACTGGATGGTGGTGAACGCGGTGCCCGAATACGACGGCCCATTCCGCACCATGACACTGAAATCATACAATGGGAGCAATGGCCTCAATTTCAACAGCGAGCGTCTGAAAGCCGGGGAGCCGGTGTATTTCAATCTGGCACGTCTCGAAAACCGCGATAATACTGATGCTGAGGGTATCGTGGCGGTGTGCCGCACGGATGCCGATGACAATATCAAGGAAATACTTGTGCGCGGTGCATACCATCTGCCTTCGTATTATGGATACAATGCCTATGGGTTCGGCAATGTCGTGCCTAAGACGGATGCCGAGCCGGGTGACAAGGTGGGTGTATTCTATATGCCTGCCGGCACGTCGGAGTGGATTCCGGTGGAGAAGCGTGTGTACACTCAGTCGGAGGCCTCGGCGTATGACAATGTCCCTGTAGGGGCGCCTATACATTGGGAGGTAGACAGCCGCCTGATGGTGAAGAATGACAGCCAACTGCTCTCATACGCTCTCTGCTGGGCGGATTACGCCTTCAAGGTAGAGACGGCGCCCGGTGCGCAGGTGGATGCCGTGGAAGTGACCGTCGGCGGCGCAATCCTGCTACCGGATGACTCGGGCAAATACGTGCTGTATCCCCGCACGGAGGACGCATACGATATCGCGGTGAAGGCTTACCCGGCGCAGTCGGGTGTGGAGGATGCCGCCCCTGAGATGACAGGGCCGGTGAGCGTGTACAATCTTCAGGGTGTAAGGGTGATGCAGGTGGCTTCGGAGACGGAGTGGCAGGCAGCCCGCGCCGGTCTGGCCCCGGGAGTGTATCTCGTGCGCCGAGGTGAAGCGACTGAGAAGTATGTGAGCCGTTGAGAGCGGGCGCCGTGTTTTTTGACAGTCGGACAAAAGGTTTTCGCTATGTCGCAAATTATTTTTAACTTTGTAGCTCAAATCAATAAGAAAAAACGAGAATAAATAAGATATGGCATTACAATGCGGTATAGTCGGACTGCCTAATGTGGGCAAATCGACTCTTTTCAACTGTCTGAGCAACGCAAAAGCTCAATCGGCCAATTTCCCGTTCTGCACCATCGAGCCCAACGTGGGTGTGATCACCGTACCCGATGACCGCCTGACGAAACTGGTGGAGATGTGCCAACCCAAATCAGTGGTGCCCGCCACGGTGGAAATCGTGGATATAGCCGGCCTGGTGAAGGGCGCCTCGAAGGGTGAGGGCCTCGGAAATAAATTTCTTGCCAACATACGCGAGACTGACGCGATACTGCACGTATTGCGCTGCTTCGACGATGATAATATCACCCACGTGGACGGATCGGTGGATCCGGTGCGCGACAAGGAAATCATCGAGTACGAGCTGACGCTGAAGGATCTCGAGACTGTGGATTCGCGCATAGCCAAGACTCTCAAGCAGGCCCAGACGGGCGGCGACAAGGTGGCCAAGATGCAGTATGAGGTGCTCCGCCAGATCAAGGAGGCCCTGGATCAGGGCAAGCCTGCGCGCACAGTGCAATTTGAGACACCTGACGAGCAGAAATTCGCCCGTGAGCTCTTCCTGCTCACCTCGAAGCCTGTGATGTATGTGTGCAATGTGGACGACGCATCGGCTGTGGACGGCAACAAGTATGTGGATGCCGTGCGCGAGGCTATCAAGGATGAGGATGCCCAGCTGCTCATCGTGGCCGCGCAGACCGAGAGTGAGATCGCGGAACTGGATACCTGGGAGGAACGCGCCGAGTTTCTCAATGAAATCGGTTTGACGGAGTCGGGCGTATCGCGTCTGATCCGTGCGGCCTACTCGCTGCTGGACCTCCAGACATATTTCACTGCCGGGCCGGATGAGGTGCGTGCATGGACATTCATGCGCGGGTCGAAGGCCCCGAAGTGCGCCGGTATCATCCATACTGATTTCGAGAAGGGATTTATCCGCGCGGAGGTGATTAAATATGACGACTATGTGACCCTGGGCGGAGAAAGCGCGGTGCGCGACGCCGGCAAGCTCTCGGTAGAGGGCAAGGAGTACGTGGTGCAGGACGGCGATATCATGCACTTCCGCTTCAATGTGTGATCACTCACAGATTCACTCATAAAATACAGAATCCCGGCCACTGCGTGACCGGGATTTTTTCAATTAAGGACGTAGCCGGGAAATTGAGCTGCGGGGCCGGGATGATATACCCGTGCGAATTGCCGCAGGAATGCTACCGTCGATGTCTTTGGTGCGAACGCGCGACGGCGTCCGGCAGAGATTGCCTCGGGGGCGGGTGAAGTAGACGTTTTCTTCATAGGCAAAAAGATACAAGGAGTTTTACGGATGAGGCTTTTTCGCTTTCCTCTGCATTATTAACGAGCTGGAGCGGGGCTTATTGCATGGGTTTCAAAATATTTTCCGGGATAGTGTGGCAAATTTCGCGACACTATCCCGGAAACGTGTTGCCGCCGGAGGAAGTCAGTGATTGGAGATATGACCGCCGGAATTGCTTTGCGATGAGCTGAGATCTTTGACGGAGCATTTGATATTGCTCCCGGTCTCGGCCGAGGCCTCTCCGGCCAGGGCGTGCATGCCGGAGCAGTTGATTGAGCCGGCAGTGTTGGCCACGAGGTCGACGCGCTGCGCCGATCCGCCTTTGATGCGTATATCGGCGGCTGTGGTGGCACAGGCTTCTATGGTGCCGGTGGATAGTGTGCCGATAATCACTGTGGCGGCGGTGGTGGAGTTGATCTCGCAGCTCTGCGCAGTGATGGACGGTATATCGATCGATCCGGCCGTGGTGGCGGTGAGCTCGATACGCTCGGCTGAGATTCCATTATCAAATTTTACGTTGGAGCTCACCGTGGCTGTGATCTCGCGGAGGGTATTGAGTGTGACGTAGAGAGTGGGCTTCTGCTCGGCGGAGCGCAGTTTGCTGATGCCTACGGAGAGCACCCCGCGCTTGCAGGATATCTCGGTCTTGTCAACAGATTCGGCGGGCCCTTCGAGACGTGCGGTGCCGTCGGGGATTCCTACGGTGACGCGTACGTCGCAACCTGCGGCATCGAGGACATCGAATGAGCCGACTTTGTAGGTCTTGGCGACTGTCTGGCCGGTTTTCTGAGTGAAATCAGCTTTGAGAGGATTGATGCGGATGCAGGATGTGACGGAGGCGGCTAGGAGGAGAGCCGAGAGTGCGATGGCTGTAAATCTGACGGGTATCATAGTGAGATAGTGAAGCTGGCGACGTTGAGCATTACAGTGGCGACGATGATGAGGATAACCTCGACGATGGCTGTGGTGATGATGAATGTGCGGGAGGCTCCGCGGGCATTGAAGAGCGCGCAGCATCCGCCCCAGATGGCAGCCACGCTGGGAATCAGCAGGGCGATGGATGCGAAAATGAATCCGAGCGAGCAAAGGATGGGCGAAGCGGTCCATTCGAACATCGAGGAGCATTCGGTGAGGAATCCGAAGCTGCCCCAGCCGCAATAGAGAATGAGGGCGCAGATGGAGATGAAGAGCCATATAAGGGCGCCGATGCCAACGCATATGCCGATGAGACCGAGGATGGCGAGCATGATCTTGCCGATGATGCCGGCGGCTGAGTTGATGACCGATGTGCCGGGATCGATGGGCCCGGCGTCGGAGGTGCCGAGGATCGTCTGGCCAAGAGACTTGAGGGTGACGGGGGAGCCGGTCATCTCAAGTATCTGACGCGGTGTGCGGGCGGGCGGGATGATCATCCAGGCGAGCATGTATATGATGAAGAGAGGCCAGAAGTATGTGGTGCAGCAAAGTATGACGTAGAGCACGCGCATGATGGTGATATTCCAGCCTAGATATATGCCGAGGCCGCTGAGGACACCGCCGAAGACTTTGTTGCGCTCGTCGCGGTAGAGGCGTTTGCGCACGGGACCTATATTCTGGTCGGGGTCAAAGGGTGGGGGAGTCTCCGAGCGGGGCGCCTGAGTGGTATCGTCATCGGGGCCCGGGGTGCTTTCCTGAGAATTGGCGGGATGGAAGGTCTCGGCTACAGGCTCGGCGATCTCGGCGGGGCGTCCGAGTGTCTCGATGAGGTCGTTGACATGGGCGAGGATGATGACTCCGGCGCCGGATGCGATGCGTTCGTTGAAGAGTTCGGCTATGCGCGATTCGATGTCTTCGATGATTTCGGAGCCTTCTGCGCCGGGGAATGCTGTATGGAGTTGGTCGAGATAGGTGTTGAGCAGCTCGTAGGCATCTTCATCGATGTAAAAGATGGAGCCGTTGATATTGACCGGAAATGTCTTTTTCATAATGGGAAGTTCAGTTTTCGATAAGGTGGTTAACGGAGTTGTTTATTTCGAGCCAAGAATTGTAAAGTTGCTCAAGGAATTTCATGCCTTCCGGGGTAAGGGAGTAGTATTTTCGGGGAGGGCCGGCTGTGGATTCCTGCCATTCGTATGCGAGGAGACCGTCGTTTTTGAGCCGGGTGAGCAGAGGGTATAGGGTGCCCTCGACGACGATAAGCCTGGCTTCCTTGAGCCCGGCTATCATCTCTGATGCGTACGCGGGCCCCCGGCGTAGGAGGAGCAGGACGCAAAATTCGAGCATGCCCTTGCGCATCTGTGATTTTAGGTTTTCGATATTCATAGGGAAATGAATTTTTAGTTGATTACGGTGCAAAGATAGTGCACGGGATAGTACTATGCAATACCAAGTATTATAAAATAACAAATTTTAACAGTCGGAAAGGCAGCGAATAAAGGTTACTGTCCCGTGCCGATGCGGCTCGAGAGCAGGAATATAAGTGAGATGGGGTAGGGGATCAGAATGCGTTTTTCTCGCCGTGGATCGCGTTGATGATTGTGCGGATGACGATTTTGAGGTCAAGGGCGAGTGTCCAATTCTCGATGTACCATACGTCGTGTTGGACGCGTTTTTCCATTTTCCAGAGTTCGTCGGTCTGTCCGCGGAAGCCGTTGACCTGTGCCCATCCGGTGATGCCCGGCTTGATGAGCAGGCGCAGCATGTAGCGGTCGACGAGTCGTGAATAGTCCTCGGTGTGTTTAATCATGTGTGGGCGAGGCCCGACGATGCTCATGTCGCCCTTCCAGACGTTGATGAATTGGGGGAGTTCGTCGATGCTGGTGCGTCGGAGGAAGTCGCCGATGCGTGTTTTGCGGGGGTCATCGGCGGTGGCCTGGGCACGGTCGGCGTCGACGTTGACTTTCATCGTGCGGAATTTGAGGCAGGTGAAAGGCTGATTTTTGTAGCCTGTGCGCTGCTGGCGGAAGTAGACGGGGCCAGGTGATGAAAGCTTGATGCCGATGGCCACCGGGATGTAGATGAGCGGGTAAAAGCAGAGGAAAATTGAGGAAACGACGATATCAAAGGTGCGCTTGATGATCTTGTTGACCTGGCTTTTGAGGGGATTGCGCCGGGTGGTGAGCACGGGCATGGATCCGATGCTGTGTAGCTCAAAGCTGCGGGATATATATCGGGAAATCTGCGGGACGTAGAAGAATTCGGCGACATTGTCGTCGGCAATCTTGACGACGGAGCTGAGAAGGTCGTCGTGGCCGGGGATGGTGAAATATATCTGGTCAATCTTGTTTTCGCTCACGAAATCGTGGAGCTTGTCGATCGAGCCGATGTATTTGCCGTGAAAGTGCTCGGGGCGACCGTTGTCGAAGAATCCCATGACGCGGTATCCGAATCCGGGGTCGCTGAGCATCTGTTCGTAGAGGCGGCGGGCGGTGTCGTTGGTGCCGACGATGGCAACGCGGGTGAAGTTGTATCCTTTGCGCCGGAAGGCTTTGATAATCCAGGGAGCGACGACAGCCCACAGGGCAAATGCCGGGAGGAGCATGCCGTAGTAGGTGAGATAGAATTTCTCACCGAGATTGATAATGCCGATGAAGGCATTGAGGGACATGAAGAAGAGCGCATGCACGCCCAGCGAGCTGATGGCCTGCAGGAAGACGCGGTCAATCTGAATGGCTCGCCAGGCGTAACGCTTACGTGCTGTCCAAAACAGGACGGGTATGAAACTTACATTGACCAACGTCCACAGTATGCGCGATGATGCTGCGTAAGTATCAGCGGGATCGCATATGTGGAGGGCAATTGCGAAAAAAATGTTGACAAATATCCAATCGGTACACGATAGAATCGCGCGCAGATATTTACCGTAGTATATTTTCCGGGAATTGGTCAAGGTAAGCCGAGCGATTATTTGAGTTTGGCGTCGATGAGCTTGATTTTTTCAGTGAGATCAGCGATGTCGGCGCGGAGTTGTTCGGCTTTGCGTTCGAACTCGCGGAGGAGCGAATCGCCGCTCTTGCTCTTGGAAGAGAGGAAGCCGAGGTTATTGTCGTATGTACGGAGGTCCTGCCGACGTGCTTCGAGGGCGCGCATGAGGCGCTCGCGTTCGCGATAGAGTTTCTGATTGTCGCCTTCGATGGATGAAATTGACTCGGAGAAGCGTTCCATGCGTGCGCGGGATTCGCGGAGGTTGAGCGAATTGCGCAGTTCGTCGAGCTTAGCGCGGAAGGAATCGTAGATTTTGTCTTTCTCGCGGAAAGGTACGTGGCCGATTTCTTTCCAACGGGCCTGTATGTCGCGGAGCTTGGCGATGGCTTCGTCGCGTGGCGTTTCGGCAGTGATGGTGTCGAGTTCGGCGATGAGATCGCGCTTTGCGCGGAGGTTATCGTTTTCGGCTTTGCGAGTGCCTGAGTTGGCTTTCTTTTTCTGCTCGAAGAAGTGGTCGCATGCGCCGAGGAAGCGCTGCCAAACGGCATCGCTGTATTTTTTTGCGACAGTGCCGATGGTCTTCCATTCTTTCTGCATGGCGGTGAAGCGTTCGGTGGCAGCCTTCCAGTCAGTGGAGTCTTTCAATGCTTCGGCTTCATCGGCAAGGGCTGTCTTGCGGGCGAGGTTGGATGCGAGTTCCTCACGTGTGGCGCGATAATACTCAGCTTTTGCGGCGAAGAATTTGTCGCAGAGCTGGCGGAAGCGAGCAAAGAGTGCCTTGTTCATCTTTTTGGATGCGAAGCCGAATGTGCGCCACTGCTGCTGGATTTCCATGACGGTGCGTGTGGCTTCGTCCCATGCGTTGAATGATTTTATGGATGTGAGATCGATGGCTTCGAGGCGCTCGCAGAGTGCTGTCTTGCCGGCTTCGTTCTCGGCTTCGCGTGCCTTGCGCGCTTCGAAGAATGCCTGGTAGCGCTTGTTGATTTCGGCGGAGGCAGCTTTGAATTTGTCCCAGATTTCTTCGCGGAACTCTTTTGCGACGGGGCCGATCTGACGCCACTTATTGTGGAGTTCCTGGAGACGACGGTAGGCTGTGATGACGTCTTCCTCGGCAATGAGAGCTTCGGCTTCGGAGAGGAGCAATTGCTTGCTGTCGAGATTTTTCTTGAAGTCGTAGTCGCGGAGTTCCTTGTTTATCTTGAGATTGTCGGAATAGCGCTCACGTGCGTCCTGGAATTGTTTCCAGATGGCAGTGTCGTCGGTTGGTGGTACGTCGCCGATAGCGTTGAACTCGTCCTGGAGCTCGCGATAGCGGGGGAATGTCTTGTTGACGTTGTCGGTATCTTCGGCAAGTGCGATGATTTCGGCTACGATGGCTTTTTTGCGGTCGAGATTGGCGAGCTGCTCGGCTTCGATCTTGGCGGTATATTGAGCTTTTTTCTCTTTGATTTCAGAGAATATTTTTTTGAATTCTTCCTCGAAAGACGAATCGGCGGGAGCGGCTGCTTCTTCGTCGGAAGAGTCTTGCCCGGACTTATGGAGCGAAACGAATTGCTGACGGAGGCGACGGATTTCTTCGGGCGAAATTTCAGCGGCCTCGCGAGCGAGAAGGTTCCGGGCTGCCTCGAGGATGGACTCCTCAGAGAGTGCTTCGGCTGCAATGTCTTCGGCAGCTTCTTCGGGGTTGATGCCGTCGATGTTTTCCATTTCAGCGGATGTTGGTTCTACGGCAACCGCGTCGGCGGCCGTCGGGTTGAGTGTGGTTTCTTCGGCGGGGATGTTGGCCGAAGCGGGATCGTTCATTTCCATAAGTTAGAAGTTAAAAATGATAGAAGACAGATATCTTCCGCTGCGAAATTAATCAAATTTTCAGAATTGCCAAAATAAAGGATGATAAAATGCGAAGCGGCTGCCGTGAATGGCAGCCGCTTTGCTATTGAATTGAGTGAGTGTGTCAATCAGTCCATGTGAGGTTCCAGATGGCTACGCGTTCGGCGTTGGCAGTCTTCTGGCCTTTGCAATTGTTGACGATACGGATGCTGAAGTCACCTGTAGCGTTGACATCGAGAGAGTAAGAGTAAACGTGGAATTTCTCAGGTGATGAAACGAGTACGATGTCTTCCTTGACTACGGTTGCGCCCTGAAGTACCTGAACGGTAAATTCGCAAGGAGTTGTTTCATTGTAAGCGAAGCCGTAATTGAATGTGAGGGTGCCACAACCGCCGGTGAGGACGGGTGATGTGAGCTCGCCTTGTTTGGTGGTGTTGCCGTTGAGGCATACGGCGAGTGTGGTGGGAGCACCGATGAATTCAAATTTGGGATTGTTGTCGCCTGAATCGGAGCCGGAGAGGATGTTGCAATTGGTGGCAGTCCAGCCGGTAGAGTTGGTGTATGTGCCGTAAGTGCTCTTGGGTGTACCGCCATTGAAGGAATTGAACTGGCCTTTGTAGGTGTCAGTCGGGTCGGTGGGCTGGCTGGGTTCGACAGGCTGGTCGGTAGAACCGCTCTGGCCGAGTTTGACGTCGGTTACGCACCATGTGGCGTAGTTGGCGTCTTGAGTGGCGTAGTAGCGGAAGCCGATGTATACAGTGCCGGAGAAGGCGCTGAGGTCAATGTTGCCTGAGCCGACCCATTCGGAGTAGCCGCTCGCGGGAGCTGTGGCGAGTGTGGGATTGAGTTTGGTATTTGTGCCCTTGG